>CAZJPT010000212.1:0-3471 GCA_964547835.1 uncultured Desulfovibrio sp. | reverse complement strand
TACCAGGGCTTTTAAGGGATCTCCGTCGTTTCTGTTGTACGATGTGGCCAGCACTGCGCCGCTTTCATCTATGAGAACAGATTTGACTGTTGTAGAGCCGAGGTCCACGCCTAGAAAGAGATCACCACTGGCGTTTTGAAGGTCTGCCGTGACCACCGAGTCCCTGGCATGTCTGGCACGGAATTCCGCATAATCGGCCTGATCCTTGAAGAGCGGCGGCAGGGCCTGGGTGATTTCTGAGGTATCACTTTGATGCCGTATGCGCTCGAGCAGTTCGCTGATGGAAGAGACGGGAGGTTTCTCCAGTCTGGCGGACAAGGCAGCACCACGGGCAACCATGAACTGGCTGTCCGGGAAGGTGATGACCTGCTCCGGAGTGAGCTTGAGTGTGACCACAAAGCGTTTGACGAGCTCTGGCAGAAAGTGCAGAGGCCCCCCCAAGAAGGCCACGTTACCGCGGATGGGCTGGCCGCATGCCAGGCCGCTGATAGTTTGCTCCACCACAGCCTGCAGGACGGATACGGCAAGATCTTCGCGGGAGACGCCTTCGTTGAGAAGAGAGACGAGATCAGTCTTGGCAAATACGCCGCAGCGCGAGGCGATAGGATGGATTTCCTTCGCTCTGGAGGCCAGTTCGTTAAGTCCCTGTGTGTCCGTGTGCAGAAGCGTAGCCATCTGGTCGATGAAGGCACCTGTTCCGCCGGCGCAGGCCTCATTCATACGCAAGCCAATACTGCGTCCGAAATACAGGATTTTGGCGTCCTCCCCTCCCAGCTCGATGGCCACGTCCGTCTGTGGGGCCAGCTTTGTGATGATGCGGGAGGAGGCGATCACCTCCTGCACAAAGCACATGCCCAGACTCTTGGCCAGGTTGAGGGCTGCCGAGCCGGTGACTGCGCCGTGAACTGGGACATCTGGCCAGAGTTCGCTAAGTTCCGTCAGAATGGAGGCGAACGTTTGTCTGGAAGCCGCGCCATGGCGCTGATATTTTTTGAAGAGGACATTGCCGTCGGCATCAGTGAGAACAGCCTTGACTGTGATAGAGCCGAGATCAATTCCCAGAAAAAGTGGGTCGGGCATAAACTCTTGCTCCGTTGCGGGAAACGAGTTTACACATACGCTACGTACCGGAGAAGGTGTGGGATATGACCATTATGATTGAACTTTTGCGTATGAAACCAAGTAGTTGACAAAAATCCCAAGGCAGGTAGAGTATTGTGCATTTCAGTAAACATTTCCAATAATATATACGCGAGACAGTCACGTTGCAAGACGCCTCAACATGCTGCGCCGGTCTTTTGCCGGGTGTTCTGTGGTGCAGTTTTCCTTCTTTTTGCAAAAGTGCGCTGAGTAACGATATGAAAATTAAGTAATTTCATTATGTTGGCGATGTTACAAATACCTTCTGACTATCTCTGTGTAATCAGCTTCAGGGCAGATGAAGTTATTTTTGTACAGTTCCTCAGCCTCTGGGAGATTTCAGATGCTGACATGGATGACTGCTGCAGCTGGCTGGAGCAACAGAGGGCATATTGTGATGTACTTCGCGGGCCTGAAAGCAGGGGCTTCATAAATTTTCGTATTCAGCATCTTGCAAAAAGTCATATACCTTAATTAGTTTGTGGTTATCTCTATATCTTCAGAAAGAATAACGACTTTCTATGAATTGAACGGAAGGAGCATAATGTGTCTAAGTTGAAAGAACAAATCCTGCAGAGCGCCAGGCAACTTTTTGAGGAGAAGGGCTACGAGGGAGTGTCACTGCGGACTATCGCTGAACACGCGGGCACGACCATCGGGAATCTGACCTATCACTACCCCCAGAAGGAAGACCTGCTGGTCGCCATGCAGATCGCAACGCAGGGCGATGTGCTGACTCAGTTCGGCAAAATGCCGCCTACACCTGAGGCTGTGCTGCGTGAGATGGTCATTATGTCGTTCCTTCTTGAGGATGCGTGCAGGAAAAATTCATTCTACTACTGCAACCTGATACGGCTGTGCAAGGATGTGCCGTCCTTGAAAGGCCACGTAGAAAAGATGCGTGACATCGTCTTCAATATTCATCTCGACCGCTTTTATGCACTCAGAGCCGCAGGTTTCATGCGGGATTTACCCGACGAGCGCTATGAGAGCGTCGCCGCCATGTACTTGCTGACGGTAACCAGCTGGTTGAACGTCAGGAACCTGTTTCAGGACAAAGCAGCGCAGATTGCCATCCGGCGCATGGTGATGGATCTGATTTATCCCCTGCTGTCGGAAAAGGGGAAGGCATGCTTGCAGGATATAGAGGCACATGAGGAGGATATCCGGGAGGAACTCAAAAAATACGGCAATGACGTTGCGATGTACCACACCTCATTATGACCAGTCTTGCGTTTGCGGACACAGGGATGTGCTGCACAGAGGACCGGGCCTTGTGCTGCAAGAAATACTGTATGGAAAAGCCGGAAGATTCGAGAAAACCACAGTGCATGACAAGGAACCAGACTGAGAGGAGATCTCAAAACTCTGGATACACCATCTTAACACTGTGCTTTTATGTACAGTCTTGTGCATTTTGAGACGTCCTCTGAAGGCGCTGTCTTCTCACGCTCCTGTCTGGCTGCAAATGCGTCGTTCTCGCACGCTATGAGCATCGGCGTGCAGTGATGGAGCAGGCGATCCAGCAAGGCCGCGGCCGCAGCGGCGTCACCAAAGACCGGCCGTCACCGGGCATCTTGCTGCTGGTCATGATGATGCTCCTGCGCTCGTAGCGGGCCGATATCAGCTCGAACAGGAGCTGGCTCCCAGGCGGGCTGAAAGGGACGAAGCAAGGAGCATCAAGGATAAGCAGACGAGGGCTTGCTCACATCACGGAACTTCTTGTCGATGAAGCCCGCTCTGCAGGCCTTCTCCAGCTGCTCAACCTGCCCCGTCACCGGGTAGAAACGTAACCGGCTCCCCCGTTCCGGCGCCGGCTGCCCCAGGGCTATGCTCAGATGCATTTTGCCGCCCCCGGACGGGCCCGTTGAGAACCACGTTCTCCCCGCTGGCTATTCACCCCAGGGAAATGGGGTCGCGTACCTTTCCCGGGTCTATCGACGGCTGGAACGACATGTCGAAACCATCCATGGTCGCCATGAAGGGGAAGCGGGTGCTCATCTGCGCCAGGCGCACCCGGTTCTCGTCCCGTTGCGTCACCTCCTTCCGGATGACGTGCTTCAGCGTCTCCAGCGGGATCATGCGCACTTTGTGACGAAGCTCCCGGCAGTACTCCTCAAGGAGAGAAGACTCGTCAGCTCTGGACCAGTGAGGACATCCACGCATCATGGCCGGGCAGTTGTAAGCACCGCTTGCGCTGCGTGGCACAGTGCTGCATCTGCTCCCGGTATTTTGCCCTTGATAAACATGACATGCCGTCGTCCTGGAAGGATGAAGATAATCGGGTAGGAGGGGCGATTGCTCGCCCCGTCCTCCCACACCACCCACCGT
>CAZJPT010000211.1:0-3505 GCA_964547835.1 uncultured Desulfovibrio sp. | reverse complement strand
GCGGAGGGCATTTCTACGCATGTCGACCGCCCCTGTCAACACTTTTTCAAAAAAAACTGACGACGTCCTCTCATATCACATAAATTTCACGTAATTACACAGCTCAATCCGGTAGACCCCACGGCCAGCCGTCATAGTGACCGTGGGTTATCTTTTGCCTGAGCTCGGCTTCCTGGTGACTCAGCTCAACATGCTCTCTCCAGTATGCCGGCTGGAGCAGATGCAACGAGACTGGTCTGGCTGCTCTGTCGCGCTTTGCTCTGGCAACGTAAGCCACCCTATGGGCTTCTGTTCCTGCCGTAGTGTTAAGACAAGCATTGACGATGCTGAAAGATAGTCGAGTTCATCAAAAGGCTCAGGAGACTCCCCTCCTGAGCCCTGCTTTCACTGGTCTGTTGTCGCCGGCAGTTGGCTCATCAGATGCATTGTTTCCTGCGGCTGGAACTGCTGGTCCCGCATCATCATTTGAGATGCCGGCTGCGGCTGGTTTATTGTGCACACCAGAAGGCCGTCGTCTCCGTTCCCCTCTGTACACCAGGCGGTGTGACAGTCGCGAGAATATACCTCCCCCGGGCCGAGCGTCCCCCAGCCGAAGGGGCTGGAGTCAGCCCAGGAGGTAGCTCATGTCAGCAAATGTGGCACAACATTGGACCATCTCAACTCAAGGAGGTAGTCCCATGTTGCTGGACTCGTTCACGACCCAACAGGTCAAATGACTGCTTGAAGAAGGACACTGCATTGGGACGTATCCAGGCTCACGGGAGTGTCGCACAACACCGTGTGCCGCATCTACCGGGCCACGCCTGCGAGCGGCGCTTTGGAGAAGCGTGGAGGACAATGGACGCCCGCAAAGCGGAAGTCCGCGATCTGTTCCTGCATCTGAGGGCCCTCATTGGGCGTAAGCTTCCACGTCTTCTCTCCTTGAGGAGTACTGTCGGGAGTTTCGTCACAAAGCGCGCAATGCGGAGAGAAAGCTGACGGAGTGCTTCGCGACGTCCCCGGACAATCAGATGCAGCTCGACTTCTGGGGGAAGGACGTGATGCCTTGGCAGCGATACGGTCAGGATGCACATGTTCGTGGCCGTGCTCTCGTACTCTCGAAGAGTCTAAGCCAGGGCCTGCGACACTGAGCCCCAGGAGGACTAGCTGGATGGCATCAGGTCCGCGTACCTCCACTACGGCGGTGTAACCCGGATATCGTCTGCGACAATGCCAGGGCGCTGGTCAAGAACCGCAACGCCCCGGTAGAGAAGCTCTACACGGAGGGCTCTGCGTGCGCCGGCTCAGTAAAAGGAGAGATCCCCATGGCGACGTCCATTGCCACGCCAAACTCAAAGGGCAAGGTGGAGTCCGTGGTGCGCTCCATCAAGCACAACGCCCCCGTGAAATTGCGGTTTGACAACCTGGACGAGCTGAACGCGCACCTGGCGTATTGGTGCTGAGACGTGGCCAATCACCGCGTTCTGCGCGACCCGATGGTCAAGGGAGCGAAGACACCCGTGAATCGCTGGAAGCTTGAGAAGACGGCTATGTGCCCGGTATCGGAGGCGTTGCTGAAGCCCAAGCGTAACCTGACACGCAAAGTCGACAAAAATGGCCTCATCCGCGTGGATTACGCCATGTACCGCGTGCCGGACCAGTTCGCGGAGCACAATGTTTCAGTGGTAGCGTGCTGGAACACGCTCACTGTCAGCTGCGGAAGACATACCGTCACCTTGGACAAGGCCAGGGACATCATGACCGCAAAGAACTGTGACTGGTCAGAGCGTCCCGGCAATGGATGAGAAATTCAAAGAGCAAATCAATAACTTTGGGGAAAAACTAAGGAATTGTCCGCAAATAACTTGGGAATTTTTCCAAATAGAGGTCGCATGATGAGCGTTCTGCATGGTCCGCGTTTGGCAAATTGTTTACGGACAGTGCCTAAGGGGGACTGTGGATGCAGAATCCGCAGTGTCAGCGCAGCCCGGCAGAGTACGACGCCGCATTCAGGCAGGGAGTGTCGCCATGAGAGAACAGCGACCAATCGACGTCCGTCTGACCAAAATGCCGGCTCGCCTGTGTCTGACATCCGCGACCATTTAACCGCTCTGATGGAGACGGCGGTCAGCAGCAAAATAACCTCGCGGGAGACACTGGAGTACGTCTTCCGGAAGGTGTGGCGCAACGGGACGAGAACCGGGTGCGTCTGGCGCAGATGAGCGCTCACTTCCACTTCATGGCGCCATGGACGGTTTCAGCATGTCGTTCCAGCCGTCGATAGCCCCGGGGAAGATACACGACCTCGTCCCACCGGAGTGGATAGTCAGCGGGGAGAAGGTGGTCCTCAATAGGCCCATCCGGAGTCGGCAAGACGCATCTGAGCACAGCCCTGGGGAAGATGGCGCTGGAACAGGGGCTATCGGTACGTTTCTACACGGTGACGCGGCTGGTGGAGCAGCTGGGGGCTACAGGGCCGGCTCCATCGACGAGAAGTTCCGTGAGCTGAACAAGCCGCGTCCGCTTATCCTTGATGTGTATGGCTTCGTCCCATTCAGCCCGCTTTGGGGCCATGCCCTGTTCGGCTGATATCGGCCCAGTCCGAGCGCAAGAGTATCATCGTGATCAGCAGCAGGATGTCCGGTGAGTGTGGGTCCGGTCCTGGGTGATGCCACTGCGGCTACGGCCTCGCTGGATCGCCTGTTCCATCACTGCACGTCGATACTCATAGCGGGCGAGAGCTATCGGGCGCGTGGTCTGGTCAGGAGGCTGCGGGAGTAGCCGAGGGGTGCCTCCTGCTGGGATACACGGCGGCCATGCGCCCAGTCGCAGGCAAGTAGCCCGGCACGCAAAACAAAAACAGCAAGGCGTTCGTGCCCTCCGAAAACGAGCATCTGGCGAAAACGCTCGCCCAGCACGACAAGGGACACGGCTGTTATGAGACGAGGGGTTTCTGCGTGTTGCCAAGTCGTTTCTCGAGCCGGAGACCGCTGGGAAATGGCCTGACCTCGAGAACAGATCCAGCGCAGGTGGCAGTCAGACGCCTGGAGACAGCCGCCGGCAACATTTCTGTAGAAACGTGCTGCTTCATCCCTTCCCCTGAGCGTGATCTGTGGACAGGACAGTCTCGTGGCTCCTCCACATCATCAGAAGGCACTGGTGCATCGAGAACAATCTGCACCGGGTCTTCGACGTCACGTATGGGCAGAGCCGTGTGCATTGCAATTGCAGGAACGACGACTGCTTGTGTGGCGTCTCGACGCTGAACAAGGTCATGTACAACTCCACTTCCGCCGCCCATGTCCTCTCGGGCAAGGAGTGCGGCGAGAAAGTGTCAATGCCTGGTCTGAAAGCCCCACTTTGCCTCCCCTGCTTAGATTTTGAAACTGATGCGAAGTTTTGTGTCGGCATGTGCGGGCAGATGGAAGGGCAGAGTAGGCCAGGTCTGCCACTTGATCGGCTCAATAAAAAATGGGTCTTGCAAATGCTGTGTGGCAAGCAAGATTCATGCCATATCTGTAGAACT
>CAZJPT010000210.1:0-3526 GCA_964547835.1 uncultured Desulfovibrio sp. | reverse complement strand
CGGCGCCGGAATTGGACATATATGCGGCGCCAGAAACGTATGATCAGAAGTATGACTGGTTTCGGCCGGTGCATTATGGAGAACAATCTGCTGACACAGCAGTGGGAGATCCGCAGTGTGAACGGCAAGCGCCTTGATCTCAAGCTGCTGCTGCCGCCTGTTGTAGCAAACCTTGAAAATCATTTTGAAAAAATTGCTCGTGGCCACGCGCTGCGCGGCCGGATAGAGATTTCTCTTTCCCTGGAGATGTCAGGAACACAGCTGGGGGAGCAGTTTGATTTTGCCAGGGCACGCGGGATGCTGCGCGCTCTGGAGACGCTGGCCGCTGAGCGGGGTGACGTGTGGCAACCTGATTACACGGCTCTTATGGGTGTAGACAGTCTCTGGCGCCAGTCTCTGGAAGATGTGGACGAAGAGACGGTGAAAACGCTGGAGCAGGGGCTGATTCTGGCTCTGGAGGACTGGAACGAGTCCCGCGAAAGCGAGGGGGCTGCGCTGGCCCGCGATCTGCTGGCACGTGTGCTGCGCATGGAGCAGTGGACGGATGTGCTGCGTGAGCGCGCACCGGCTGTGAAGGAAGAGCGTAGTGCCAGTCTGCGCGAGCGTATCAATGAGATTATGGTGGACATGGAACTCGGCGAGATCGCGGAGACGCGCTTTTTACAGGAGGCGGTCATCCTGCTGGACCGCTTGGATGTGACTGAGGAACTGACCCGTCTGGCCACACATCTCGAGCGCATGCGCGAGCTTTTGAGTGCCGAGTCCGACGCCGGGCGGCGTCTGGACTTTACCCTGCAGGAGTGTTTTCGCGAGATAACTACCTGTGGCAACAAGATTCCCGACGTACAGCTTTCGCGTCTGGTGGTGGACTACAAGAACGAATTGGAAAAATGTCGCGAGCAGGCCCAGAATCTGGAGTGACGTTCGCTGTCGTGGTGCTTCCGCAACGTGCGGGAGGAAGGAGGCACGCATGAATTCTGTCGGGTTGCAACGGCGCGTGGCTATGACCCTGGGACGCGAGACATGTGATTTTGCCCTGGTACACGCAGACGTCGTGGATGTTTTTGGTCGCACTGTGCTGCCTGACCAGACAGTGCTCGCAGGCGACGGCCGTGTGCTGGCTGTGCTTGACTACGCCCTGTGTCCGGCGCCAAAGGCACGGAAAGTGTATGACTGTCAGCGCAGACCTCTGATGCCCGGGCTCATGGACGCGCATGTGCACATAGAGTCTACCCTGCTCACTCCCGAGCATTTTGCCAGCACCGTTGTTGCCTGCGGGACCACGTGCGTTGTGGCCGATCCCCATGAAATTGCCAACGTAGCCGGCACGAACGGCATAGCCTACATGTTCGGAGCAAGTGAGGATCTGCCTGTGCGCGTGCTGATGGCGCTGCCCTCGTGCGTGCCCTGTACACCTTTCGAAGATGGCGGCGCCAGCCTTGCAGCTGAAGACCTCAAGGCCTTTTACGCCCATGAGCGCGTTTGTTCTCTGGCCGAGCTAATGAATTACCCGGGTGCTTTGAACCTGGACACAGGGATTATGGCCAAGGTAGGCGACGCACTTTCCACAGGCCACATAGTGGACGGGCACTGTCCCGGCCTCACCGGACTTGAGCTTGCGGCATACGCCGGCTGCGGCGTCGCAAACGATCACGAGGAGATCGAGCCCGAAAAACTTCTTGAGCACGTGCGCTCCGGACTCTATGTTTTTTTGCGCGCCGGATCGCATGTCGCCGGTCTTGAGCGCATGTTGTCGGTGGTGACGCCGGCCAACGCCCATCGCTTCTGTTTCTGCACGGACGATCTGCACGTCGGCGACATTGTGAACCGCGGTCATATCAATGCCACGCTGGCTGCCGCAGTGGCCTGCGGCCTGGACGCGCCTACTGCTGTGGCCATGGCTACCCTGCATCCGGCCCAGTGTTATCGTCTTTGGGACACGGGGGCTGTAGCGCCAGGCTACAGGGCAGATCTTGTGCTTATGGAGGACCTGCGCGATTTTAAGCCCGTGCGCGTGTGGAGCGAGGGCAGGATTGTGGCGGAAAATGGAGTGGCTGCACCCATACGGGCCACATTCCCTGTTCCCGATGAAATCATGCACAGCGTGCATCTTGGCGATGTGTCCGAAGAGAGCCTCAGACTGCCTGTTCCCTCGGGCAGGGCCAGGATCATCGGTATACTGCCGGGGCAGATCTTCACTGAGGAACGTATTGCTGACGTGGTGGTGGACGTACGCGGGGACTTTGATACTGCTGCCAACCCCGGGCTTTGCAAGATCGCCGTTATTGAGCGGCACAAGGGACTTGGCCGGTGTGGTGTGGGCATCCTGGATGGGTACGTCAGGCCAGGCTGCCAGCTTGGCGGCGCCATCGCCACCAGCATTTCCCATGACTCGCACAATATCGTGGTGGCGGGCAGCTCGGATGCGGACATGATAGCGGCTGTGCGCGCTGTGGCAGCCATGGGCGGCGGTGTGGCTCTGGTCAGGGATGGGGCGCTGACAGCATCCATGCCTCTGCCTGTAGGCGGTCTCATGACCCTGGAGGATGTGGGCACGGCCGCTCGCCTGCAGGAGACAGTCAATAGCGCAGCGCGTGCGCTTGCTGTCTCGGATGACGTGGATCCGCTGATACTCATTTTTATGAGTCTGTGCGTCATCCCCTCGCTCAAAATCAATACGCGCGGCCTTTTTGATGTGAATGCATTTTGTTTTGTGGGTGCTGACGCGGGGGAAGCCGCGACGGGCACAAGATAATGGGATACGGCCGCGTGCCGCCATGCACTGGGAATGCGTGTGATCCGTCATAACGGACTGCATGCGGACGACAGAGTGCGGACACGAAAGCGGCGTATGGCGTCGCAGGGCCGGGTCATGGCCTGCGTGGAGGAAATATGGATGGTATCGAAGAAGAGCTGCAGGTAGGCGCCAGCGCCACGCTGACACTGCCGGTGACAGATAAGAACACGGCCTTGACGCTGCGCAGTGGCTCTATTCCGGTGTTGGCCATGCCGGCACTTATATGCGCCATGGAGGAGGCAGCCTGTGCTGTACTGGAAGGCAGACTGGAGGAAGGAATAGCCAGTGTTGGCACGCATGTGTCCGCAGATCATCTTTCCCCGACCGTGACAGGAGGACAGGTCAAGGTCACAGCTACCCTCACGGCTGTAGAGGGGCGCATGCTGACTTTCTCCATTGAAGCCAGTGATGCCGCCGGCACTGTGGGTATGGGCACGCACACGAGAGTGCTTGTGAATATAAAGCGTTTCATGGACAAAGCATGCGCACGTCTGCAGGTGTAATGTTCTCCATGAGTTAGATAGTACACTCTATTATCCGGCCGAGGCTCCTGTATGGGGCCTGTTTTTTTGCCCTGGAAAGTTCGACATGATGGGCTCATCGGCACGGCATGTGGCTGTTGTCTGTCGCCTGGCAGCTGATCCGACATTGGGCAGAGTGATTTGGATATTTTTCTAGTATTTCGTGTCGTAAATTCGTTAAGTAGCTGACGTGGCCGAAAACTCGACT
>CAZJPT010000209.1:0-3526 GCA_964547835.1 uncultured Desulfovibrio sp. | reverse complement strand
CCTGGCGCTCATCCAGGCGGACTCCGATGTCCTCGAGCTTGCGCTCCCGGCTCTTGATTTCACGCTCCCTGTCCCTGAATTCGGCCTCCTGCTCACGTTTTTGCGTGAGCAGATCGTCACGTCCCTGCAGAATCAGTTCCTTTTTCTGGACCTGCGCCTCTTTGCGCGCCTCGAGCACAATGCGCCGGGCCAGCATTTCAGCGTCACCCAGCTGCTTGTGGATAATGAATTTTTTAAGCGCCCATCCGCCTGCGCAACCAGCTGCAAGGGAAAGGAGCACATAGACTATAGTCATGTGAGAAACCTTCCTTATATAGAAACGGGACATGCGTCCCGGGATATGGGGGATACCGCCCGGCCCCGGTTCACTTAAAATACTGCGGGTACGGCCAGAGGCCGCGAACAGCTGGGCCGGGAGCCTGCGGCAAGGTATCAGACTCGCCCGTATGCATGAGAAGCTGCGCGCCAGCCAATTTTGATAAAAAATCCCGCACGAGCGGGACATACTTTGAATATCTGCAGGCGCGTCACGTCGGTCCGGCAGGTGGATGAGCGCCTGCCCCGGGGAAACCAGCACACGCGGCCATTGTCACAGAAGAGTGCACAGCCCGTCATACGGACTGTCCCTCCCCGGACACGGACGCGGAACAGTCCCCCAGGATGTTCTGGCACGTCAGACCCCGCCGTTCGTGATATGTAACACAGAGACAGCGGGGTCGTCAAAAAGCGGCGGAACACGCGGCAGGCAGCGTGTGCCCCATTGACACTCCCCGCGCCTGCAGGCGGGGGATTCTCGCTTAAAAAAAATATCCCCCCAGAATATCGTGTTCCGTTGCCAATGTAGAACCCGGTTTCCCAGGGCGGGCTCCAGCGTGTCCCCTAAGGTCTCCCGATCAGCGTCGGGCATGCACAACGGGTGACATCTACCGGCTCCCTATTTCAAGCTTGTTCGGTCAGCACTGGGATTGGAATCACGATTATTCCAGGGGAATAATTCTAATTCGATTGTACAGTATCTGCGTGTTCGACCTGTTCCAGCAGGCGTTCAAGACGCTGTTGCGTATCCGTCCGCTGCCTTTGCAGGGAAAGCAGTTCGTCAGCCAGCTCAAGGGCCATAAAGGTAAGCAGCACTTCCTTGGAATGCCGTCCCCTGTTATTCTGGGTCTGCTCGGCAAATCGACTCTCTACCAGGCGAATGGCCTGGAGGATGCGTTCTGTATTGGCACCTGCCTTGGGGGTGAGCGGTACCCCCATCAAAGTCAGATTGCCATGCGATGCACTCACGAGACATTCTCCGTGCCCAGACGAGCCGCGACGACCTGAATAAGGGCATTAACGCGGCCCAGAGCCTCCTCCCTGGCAAGCCTTTCGGTTTCCAGGCTGCGGCGCATGCTCTCGTTTTCGGCCCGCAACGCCAGACATTGCTTTTCCACATCCTCGAGCCGTGCCGTTAGTTCTACCTTAGCGGAGAGAACACGTCTGACCTCTGCCTCGAGTCGGGTAAGAATGTCCTCAACTTCTGTATATGCCAAGTAGCCCTCCTTTGCAACAAACAGACCGAATTTTCTTGCGTCCATTCTTGCAAAATTTCTTTTTACAGCAGCCGGCGCCTTACGGCAGCACTGCCTCACTCCTTGCTCGCCGGTGTGCGGCGGCCAAGATTTTTCTGACGGGCGCGTGCGATGGAGAGCTCACCGTCGGGCACATCCCTGGTAATAACTGATCCGGCGCCTATCAGCGCTCCGGCGCCTACGCGCACTGGGGCGACCATGGCCGTGTTGGAGCCGATGAACGCATTTTCGCCGATGACCGTCCTGTACTTGTGCCTGCCGTCGTAATTGCAGGTGATTGTCCCGGCACCGATATTGGTGCCGGCGCCTATCTCGGCATCGCCGAGATAGGCCAGATGATTGGCCTTGGCTCCCTCACCGAGCACGGCTTTCTTGAGTTCCACAAAATTGCCCACATGCGCGTTGCGCTTCAGCTCGGCACCCGGGCGCAATCTGGCATAGGGCCCCACAATGGCACCGGAACGGACTACGCAATTTTCCAGATGACAGAAGGAGCGTACCTCGGCGCCACCCTCGATTTCGCTGTCGTGCAGTACACAGAAGGGCAGGATGCGTGCATCAGTGTGTACCACACTGTGCCCGGTGATGTCGCAGGGGCCGCAGATTTCAGCTCCAGCTTCAATCTCGGCCATGGGACTCACACGTACGCTGTCTGCAGCATGCAGGATGACGCCCTTTTCAAGCAGAGCCCCGTTGATGGCTGAACGCATAATTTCCTCGGCCTCGTGCAGTTCCAGCGGGGAATTAACGCCCAATAGCGCCGGGGTGTCACCGCAGACCACGCCGCGTACCTCACAGCCCTTTTCCAGGGCCAGACCCACAAGATCCGTGATATAGTACTCACCGCTACGATTTGTATTGGAAACAAGGGGCAGCAGGCTTTCGGCCAGGCTCACATCAAGGCTGTACACACCCGCGTTGACCTCGCCGGACACAGGCCCCCATCTGGTGATGTCGTAGTCTCTGGCCTCCACAATACCCAGCAGACGGCCATCCCGGCGCACCACACGGCCATAGGAGCCAGCATCAGCCAGGGAAATGGTAGCAAAGGCCAAATCTGCTCCGGCGGCTTTTTGCAGAAAATGGCCGACAACATCAGCTGTCACCAGGGGCGTGTCACCATTGAGGACCAGGAGACGATCCACACCCGCTTCCTTGAGAGCGGGCAAAGCGCAGGCAAGTGCGTGCCCGGTGCCAAGCTGTTGTTCCTGATGAATGAACCGTCCGTCTGCAACGGCTTCACGGACCATATCGGCGCCGTGACCGACAACAATCCAGACGTCTTCCGCAAACGCCGGCCTGAGCGCACTGAGCACGTGGGCCAGCATGGGTTCTCCAAGCACTGTCTGCAGTACCTTGGGTTTGCGGGAATGCATGCGGGTTCCCTTTCCCGCAGCCAGCACAAGAGCTGCGTGTCTGCCCATGCGTTATGCCTCCTGTGGTCGAGCCTTGCACGGCCCATCAATGCTGTGCTCCCTGTTGCCACAATACTGTCCCGGGAGCAGCTCAGGGCGCAGATGTAGCAGGCTTGTTGCACCTTGGCAAGGAAGCAGCGCTGCGTGCCAGGGCTGACGAATGAGGCTTTGACGCAATTTTTACGGAGCTGGTAAATTGGCGGATCTGGCGTACCCTGCCACCTCTGTCTGCTTCCTTTGTGTCAATATAACCATTTGTAATCAGCTTAAAAATAGAAACAGATGAGCCGCAGTGGGGCTTGTGGTCTGGCATTGACTCTTTTCCGCAGCACTCCTTGCCCGGCAGGGCCCGGCCGACGGAAGCGAGGTTGAGCATGACCTTGTTCAGCGGCGTGACGCCACGCAAACCGTCGTCGTCCGTGCACAGCATGGTCCTTGCCCATACGTGTCGTCGAGGATCCGGTGCAGCTTGTTCCAGATCCATCAGCTGTATTTCCCGGGTTTAGCTTTCTAACTATGTTCGCTAGTAAGAGGACTCCG
>CAZJPT010000208.1:0-3543 GCA_964547835.1 uncultured Desulfovibrio sp. | reverse complement strand
GCGCCCGATGTGCCCTGAACGGATTGGTGGCGGAAGAGGCAAAATCTGTCCCTGCCAAGGCTCTGGAAAGCAAAGGATGGCCTTATGCAGTTGCGGAGAGGTTTTTGGGCGATAAACTGGAGGATGGCACAAGGAAGCCCCTCCCGTCAGCGTTTATGGCCATGGCGGGAGGGGACAGAGGTCTTATACACGCATTGCCCTGAGGCCGTTGGCCACAACCACAAGGGAGGTGCCTACATCGGCAAAGACTGCCATCCACATTGTGGCGTTGCCGGTCAGGGTCAGACCGAAGAAGAGAGCCTTGATGACCAGCGCCAGGGTGATGTTTTCAATCAAAATGGCAAAGGTGGCACGAGACAGGGTGATAAAGCGGGGGATTTTGCGCAAATCGTCGTCCATGAGTGCAACGTCCGCTGTCTCGATGGCCGTGTCCGTGCCTTCCCTGGCCATGGCGAAGCCGATGTCGGCCCTGGCCAGAGCCGGGGCGTCGTTTATGCCGTCACCGACCATGCCTACACGTCCGCCCTTGCCCTCGAGTTCCTGCACAACCGAGAGCTTGTCTTCGGGAAGGAGGTTGGCGCGTACCTCGTCTACGTCTACCTGGGCAGCGATGGCTCTGGCAGTGTGCTCGTTGTCGCCGGTAAGCATGATTGTGCGCACACCGAGCTTTTTCAGGGAGGCGATGGCTGCGACACTGGTATCGCGCACAGTGTCCGCCACAGCAAACAGTCCCTGAGTGGCGTGTTCGTCAGCCAGAATAACAACGGTTTTGCCTTCCTTTTCAAAATCCGCGATGCGCTGCCCAAGCGCAGTATTGCATATCCCGAGAGTCTCCTCCATCAGCTTATGGCTGCCCAGATACCAGGTTTTGCCGTTGATGACGCCTTTTATGCCCTTGCCGGGGATGGCGGTGAAATCAGATACATCGAAAAGTTCAGCATATTTGTCTGTGGCCTGTCTGGCTACAGCCCTGGAGACAGGATGATCAGAGCGGGAGGCGAGGCTCCAGGCAATGTGACACACCTGCTCGTCGTCCATGTCGCCGACTCTGACAAAGTCAGTCAGGCTGGGTTCGCCATGGGTGATGGTGCCTGTCTTATCCATAGCCAGGTACTTGATGCGACGCCCCTGTTCAAGGAACATGCCGCCCTTGATGAGGATGCCGTAGCGCGTGGCTGCGGCCATGCCGCTCACCAGGCTGACAGGCGTGGAAATAACCAGAGCGCAGGGGCAGCCGATAACAAGGATGACCAGTGCAGTGTAGATGCCATGATGCCAGGTGGCGCCAAAACCAAGCGGCAGCACGAAAGCCGTGGCAATGGCTGCCAGAAAGACGCAGGGCGTGTAGTATTTGGCAAAGGCATCCACAAAACGCTGAATGGGGGCACGGGTGCTTTGCGCTTCTTTAACAGCATGAATAATACGCGCCAGGGTGGAGTTGCTGGCAGCTGCCGTCACTTCGAACTCAAAAGAGCCCGTCTCGTTGATGGTGCCGGCGAAGACGACTTCGCCGGCGGTTTTTTCTACAGGCATGGACTCGCCGGTGATGGGTGCCTGATTGACAGTGGAGGAGCCGCAAAGAACAACGCCGTCAAGGGCTATCTTCTCGCCAGGGCGCACACGCACACGGCTGCCAATCGGGACCTCGCGCACGTCCACTTCCTGCCATGTGCCATCAGGACGCAGCATGGTGGCCTTCTCAGGTGCCAGGGCAAGCAGGTCCCTGATGGCGTCACCGGCCTTGGCCAGGGCCCTGGCCTCGATGGCTTCGGAGACATTGAACAGCACCATAACCATGGCTGCCTCGGGATACTGGCCTATGAGAACGGCGCCAGTGACGGCCACGGACATGAGGGCGTTCATGTTGAGGGTCATGCTGCGAATGGCAATCCAGCCTTTTTTGTAGGTGCCCACCCCGCTGAGAGCTATGGCCAGTACCGCGAAGATGAGGGGGATGACATCGAACCAGGCCTGGCTGCTGATGTCCAGCCCCAAGGGGCGTGCGCCCCACTCGTGAGCAAGATGGCAGACTTCGGACAGGGCAGCCAGGGAGGTAGCCACGCAAAGCTTCTTCCACGGAATGGGCCTGGCTTTGACAGCATCTTCTTTTCCTTTGTTGACAAGCAGGCGGGCGCCCATGTCAAGGCTGGCCAGGGCAGAGGAGATCGCAGGCAGGATCGCGGGATCGTGCGTCACTGTCAGGGTGCGCTGCATGAGATTGAAATTCAGGCCGTAGATGCCTGTCACCCCGGCAAGCTTGTTGCGGATGAGTCTTTCTTCATCAGGGCAATCCATGCCGCTGATGGAAAAGATCGTGGTAGCATTGGCGTTCACGATCTCGGGAGCCATGTCGATGGAGCGCAGCGCGTCCTCTATTGGAGTGGTGGAGGAGAGAGCATGATCCACGGAGAGGACGCGCTGCACAAGATTGAATTCAAGATGAGTAATACCCTTGACAGAGGCCAGCCGTTTGCGGATCAGGGCCTCTTCGACAGGGCAGTCCATATTCATGATGCGGTAGACGGCGCGTGTCTTTGACGCACTGGCCAGGATGGAGGCGTCAATGTTCTGGACGGTGCTGTCATGACAGCAGCTGCACGCATGTGCGTGACCTGGATCGTGAGCGTGGTCATGCGCATGTTCGTGAGCATGATCGTGCGCATGCATGTGGTCATGCGTATGTTCGTGAATGTGGTCGTGCACGTCCTCATGCTCGCAGTTGTCCTGCCGACAGCACGCGTCAGCTGCGACATGCTCGTCTGCAACAGGGGAGCGCGTCATAATCTGGGCTGTGTTCGTTTTTGTATTGCCACGGGACACGTCGGCTTCCTTCTCCTTGAGACGGGCCAGCAGCATTGCCTTTTCACAGATATATCCGAGCGGATGGTATTGTCCGCACAGACATAAGGTCATTGTTTCAGAGCTCATATCTCCTCCTCGCCGACCGTTGTCAGCTGGGACTGATTTGATGTCCCAATAAAGGTAATCCCTATAGTTCATATAGGGTCAAGAGGCTCTGGAAAAAATTTTTCTTTGACACGTTTTTTTGCGCAATGACCGGCAATGATAGTGAGCACAGGTGACGGGGGAAACTTGCCGTGTGCTGACAGAGCACTGGCATAATACCTGCTGTTCCGTCCAATGGCGGGGTTGCCGGGCATCTGTCCTGGCGCCCTGCTGTCGACTGCGAGTCTGGACAGTGCCGCCTGTCAGGGGACCGGTGAAACAGGCTGGGGCTGGAGAGAACTCTGGCAAGGAGGTTTTTTTTGTGAGAATGACTGTGCGCCTTGAGTGCTGACTTGCTTGCTGAGCCTCCGAGCTTGCCGCAGACAGTACAGCACCCTGTCGTCTGCGCAGGGAGGCGTGATGCATTGACCAGGTCATACGCAAGGTCAGACAGATTGTGCATGGGGAATGACTGATCTGTGAGCAGGCAGGAATATGGAAAAATGTGAACGCATGCATGAATTATTCTTGACAGGGCATGGCATTTAACGTAGAAGTCCATTCCGCGTCGGGATGTAGCGCAGTCTGGGAGCGCAC
>CAZJPT010000207.1:0-3546 GCA_964547835.1 uncultured Desulfovibrio sp. | reverse complement strand
TATTTTTATGACACACCTATGATTTGTTGTCAAATCATATGCGTATGCCGTGGCCCTGCGGGGCTTGTGTCGGGCAAGAGATATGGATATGGCACAATTACAGATACAGCCACCCAAAAAAAATGACGGGACATACACACAGCTCCTCCAGAATGGCCCTGGTACCCATGCTCAACCTTAAAGCCGCGTTATAACCACCAGCCGTGTATTGTGCATGTCGGGCGCGAGAGGATTAGCCCCCTCCAAACGCGAAATGACTGGCTCGTCCACCCATCCATGGAGGCCCGGGGAGAGGTCAGTTTTTCATTCGTTTGAGGGGTACCCAGAACTTCCGCTTGGCACCTGGAGGGGACTGGAGACGGGAGGTGCGGCTCCGAGATGGTCCTGGTCGTGTGCCCGCAACGGGGTGCATGGCCGCCATGTATCCCTGCAGGCAGTCCCTCCCCTCTGGGCTACTCCCGCAGCCTCCTGGCCAGGCCACTCGTCCTGTTCAGCGGGTAGATGTTCCAGTTTCAGAAAATTTAGTGGACAGGCTGCCTCACCACTGCACTCCGGTGGCCATCAAAGGCAGCAGTTTGCGGACTCAGGCGTACCAGAGATTTTGTTGTCGCTTGACAACTGGTCTTTGTTATTGCCAGAGTGACCATGCAATCCTGGTAACTTGAAACAGGGAAACTCCAGTCCCATGCTGCATTGCTCTGCCATGCTCACGAAGGGAAAGCGCGGCCTCCTGCTGATGTCGCCGGACATCATGCAGAACAAGCAGACATGGGCAGGTACTGGGCATGTCCTGTAAACTGCAACGGCTTGTGTGAAAGCCTATCGCTGTGTCACACTTTGCAAAAGCGCGGGAAACCGTGCACAACGCTCATTTTCGAGGAGGGCGCTGTACCGAACAGGGAAACACAGCGCTTTTTTTTATGAAAACTCTTCCTCTCCGGCTTCTTGCTCTCACCTGTATGCTCATGCTCTGCGGTGCCTGCGCTTCAGACCATGGAAAAAAAGTTGCACCTGAGCCGCCAGTTCCCAGGCTCGAGCGTATCAACACGCTGCGCGGTTCGCATGTCAATTCGCCAAAGTCCGTAATTTTCTCCAAGAACGGCAATTGCTTCTACGTCAACTCCCTTGAGGGATTTGAAACTGTCGTCTATGACGCCATTACACAGAAACAGATCGCTGTCATCCGTCACGAGTTCAACAGTAACTGTGCCAACCTCTTCCTCAAAGGGGAAAACACGGCCTTTGACTACAAATACTACACAAAAATCCCCGAGGACAAACGCAACTTCTTTACCGGCAAGCCTGTTGAATCCGCGCTGACACACAATGGCCGCTATCTCTGGGTCAGCTATTACCGTCGTTCCTTTGACTGCTTCGCCAACTCTCCGTCAGCCGTGGCTGTTATTGACACGCTGTCCCAGGCCATTGTGCGCGTCATACCCACCGGTCCGCTGCCGAAAATACTCGTACCCTCACATGACGGCAGCCTCATGGCCATTGTGCACTGGGGGGACAACAGCATCGGCCTCATGGACATCAAATCGCCCAATCCTGCTGACTTCCGTTATGTCCGGCTGCTGGTCGATGAACCACGTCTTTCGGTCACAGATCTGTCCGGGGACCGGGATGCTGTCTGCGGCTGGTACCTGCGGGGCGCAGCTTTCAGCGCTGACGACCGCTGGCTTTTCGTAGGGCGTACATCCGGCGGCGGCATTACAGTCTTTGACATGAAATCCATGGAGCGCTTGGGAACCTTCGAGGGTGTCCCCCTCACACCGCGGCATCTGGTACTCAGTCGCAACGGCAAAAAGCTCTATGTCTCTTCCAATTACTCGGGCACGATTGCCGAGCTGGACGTGGAGGAATTGATTAAGTGCGTGCAAAAAGGCGCAACTGTGGCCGCAGGTATGCGCAGCCTCAAAGTGGGCTCCGGCGCAAGAACGCTGGTGCAGTCGCCAGACGAAAAATTTCTGCTGGTTGCCTGCAATATGAGCCAGGAAGTGGTGCTGGTAGATATTGAAAAATGGAAGGTAGTGGACACAGCCAGTGCTTCGCCCTATCCCGTAGGCCTGGCCATTAATCCTGCCGGTGACCTTGTTGTCTCCACCTCACAGTCATTTGCAGGCAATGGCGGCCAGGCCGTTGATGTTTACCGTGTTATTCCGCCCATAGGCCCTGCCGTCAGTCCTGCGAACAAGCCGCTTGCACAAGACACGACAATATCTGAGAATTCTCCCGATACTGCGAAGATGCCGGCAAAACCGTCAACAACACCGTTGCCTCCCAAGAGAGGGCAGGACAGCGCCTACGACTGACCAATAAAAAGTTAGAAAATTCAGCCCGGGAAATACAGCTGCGCAGGTACAAATTCTTCATATATGAAAAATGACCAAGGACCTGCCCAGAGCCGGCAATTGACGTATCTGCACGGACCTGTCACATCCTTTGCGGAGGTTTCCATGCGTCTTCTTGTCACCGGCGGGCAGGGCATGCTGGCCCGCACTCTTGTCAGCGTCCTGAGCACCATGCACACTGTACATTCCCCCGGCCGGGCCGAACTCGACGTCACCTCCCCGGACTCCGTTGCCAGTGCTCTTGCCGCGTTTGGTCCCGACGTTGTGCTGCACTGCGCAGCCTTCACGAAGGTCGATCAATGTGAGGACGACCGCTCCCTGGCCTTTGCTGTCAATGACGAAGGCAGTGCCAATGTGGCCAGGATCTGCCACCAGCTCGGCGCCCGGCTTTTTGCCTTTTCCACAGACTATGTCTTCGCAGGGGATGATGGTCCCTACAGTGAGTTTGACCACCCTGCGGGCGGCGTCAACGTCTATGGCCAGAGCAAATGGGCCGGCGAGTGCGCCGTGCGCCTGGCCTGTCCTGATCACGTCATCGCCCGCGTCTCCTGGCTCTACGGGCCTGGCGGACCGAGCTTTCTGCATACCATGCTGCAACTGCACGAACGCGGCGTGCCCTGTATCCGCGTGGTGAACGATCAGCGCGGCAACCCCACAAGCACTCTGGCCGTAGCCGGGGCTGTGCGCGATCTGCTCACGCGCCCGGACCTGCGGGGCACCTTCCACCTCACCTGTGAGGGCGAGGCCACCTGGTACGAATTTGCCACGGAAATCTTTGCACAGGCCGGCCTGACACAGCGCGTTGTGCCCTGCACCAGTGAGGAATACCCCACCAGGGCAAAGCGTCCCCCCGACTCGCGCCTTGAAAATAAACGTTTGACCATGGCCGGCTTAACAGCCATGCAGCACTGGCGCGAGGCCCTGCGCGCTTTCCTGGACGAGGAAATGCCACGCCTCAAGGGCGCACAATCTGTCTGAAGATCGAGTCGGGTAGGAGCGGCGATTGCTCACCTAGTCCTCCCACACCACCCACCGTACGGCTCCGTAGTGGAAGGTTAAGCAACTGCCTTGCGACCCTCAATGCAGGCGTCCGCAAGACAGATCTGCGAACGGGCAGTGGCTTGCCCTTGCCTGCCCTTAGGAACTGTCCGGAAATAAATTGGGAAAGTGTGTGGCGCGAGCCTACTTGAGT
>CAZJPT010000206.1:0-3553 GCA_964547835.1 uncultured Desulfovibrio sp. | reverse complement strand
CAACAGCCATGCCCACATGCCCACGTGGGCGCGGGCGCGGCGGAAAGGATCGATTTCACCCCACTGCATCGCTTCCCTGCATTTCAGTTCCTTGGTATCCATCATCAAAAATCCTCTTTATTGGTTTGCGTTACTTTTTGAACGCCTGACACTCGGCAAGAGTTTTGTGCTTGAAGACCACGTCGCGTTTTTCAAAGACGGGCATGCCGTCGTCTCCCCGCCACATGAAGGTGTTGAACAGACCATAATCGTCGCGCTGTTCCGGGAAGTCTTCGCGGGTATGTGCGCCCCTGGTCTCCTGCCGCTGCAGGGCGGAAACCGTCGCCATGACTGACACGTCGATCATGTTCAAGGTGTCAAGATAGGTGTTGAATTCCATGTTATAGGCCAATCCCCCTGCCATTCCGGTGTTATGTACGTTTTCGCGAATGACCTTGAAATCGGACACGGCTTCCAGCAGACTCTGCTCGCGGCGAACAACACCTACCTTGACCCAGTTGGTTTCCTGGATGTCGTGACGGTTCTGGAAGGCCGAAGTGCCGTTTTTGCGGCTGAAGGGTGAAGTGATGCGCGCAATGCTCTCCTCGACCATGCCCGGGGCCGTGTCGACGATTTTCCGGTTTTCCGGATCGGACAGGAATGCAGCCAGGGACTTGCCAGCCAGACGGCCGTACACGCAGGATTCGCCGATACCGTTGCCGCCGAGACGGTTGGCGCCGTGCACGCCGCCGGCATCCTCTCCAGCGACAAACAGTTTTTGCAGCGAGGCGTGACAGCCTGTGTCAATACACGCACCGCCCATGAAGAAGTGGGCTGAGGGAGCTACCGGGACCATGCCGCGGGCAAGGTCGTACTTGAACTGTGCGCAGCGCTCGGCCATGCCGGGGAAGTTTTTGAGGACGAAGTCAGCGCCGAGATGGGCTGCGTCAATGCGCACTCCTCCCTCGGGACAGGCCCTGCCAGCCATCATTTCCAGATAGGAGGAGCGACTCACCACATCGCGGGTGGCGCGCTCGGCTGCAGGCGAATAGCGCAGCATGTAGCGCTCGCCCTCGCCGTTGTAGAGATGGGCGCCGGCACCGCGCAGGCCTTCCTCAAGCAGAGAACCGGCCACCACGCTGCCGGGAATGATCAGGCCAGTAGGATGGAACTGAATCATTTCCATGTCGCGCATCAGTGCGCCGGCGCGGTAGAGCATGGCCAGACCGTCGGCTGATTTCTCAGGGCCGGGGGCGTGGAAACGGTACTGTGTGGGGCCGCCGCCGGTGGCTACCAGGGTTGCTGCGGCCTCAACAACGAGGAATTTGCCACTGCGCCTTTCGAACAGAAGGGCGCCTGTGACGGTTTTGCCCTCTGCATCAAGGAGAAGTTCAACGGCTCTGGTTTCTTGCAGGATTGGAATGCGGCGCTTGAGGACCTGCTCAGTCGTGCGACTGATGATTTCGATGCCTGTGAGGTCTCCCTTGTGCACCGTGCGATCAAAGCACTGGCCGGCAAAGGGCTTTTGATGGATACGTCCGTCTGGATGACGATCAAAGAAACAGCCGCAGACAGTCTCGAGCTCCTTGACCGTAGGCGTCGCGTTTTCTACGAGATTCAGAGCGAGATCCTGATCGTTTATGTATTTTCCGCCGGCAAGCGTATCCAGCAGATGCTTCTCGTGAGAGTCTCCGGGATCCAGAACGACGTTGAAACCGCCCTGCACCATACGGCTGCAGCCTCCCTTGCCAGTCAGCGCCTTGGTGGCAATCAGGATGTTCAGATCCGGTCTGGCGTCGAGTGCGTATATCGCGGCCAGCTGAGCGGCGGCTCCCATGCCAAGGATCAAAAGATCCACCTTGTAGTCAACATTCATAGAATCCACCTTTTTTAAGGTTATGGCAGCTGCTACAACCTAGCTAGCAAATACGGTGCCAAAATTGAGTAACAGGCAACATTCTGTTTTTGTACAGCGTTTTTGCCAGGGCATGCCGGCGCGTCAGAAAATGCCTGCAAACTGGCGATTGGTGCCTTGATACGGGCAAAATTGTCCAAAAGTGACTCTGCAGGGGCAGCAAGGGCGTATGCCTGTTATGCTGGATGCAAACATTGCCTGTGCCATTGCAGGCTGTGTTGTGCGCCTCAGTGTACCAGATGACTGCGCATACGTGTCTGCCCCGGGCTCCCGTGGTATTGTGTGTCGGGATAATCCATTGGCACACGCATGGGCCTGGCACATACGGCATGGAATCTCTGCGCAGGAAGAGGGGCTCTTAAAGGCGCAGGGCAGCTGGCAAGACAAAGCCCGCGTCCATGCCGGTGCACGGCATGAAGCGCGGGCAGGGTTCCCGAAAGGGCGAATGTCGTCAGCGGTATGCGCGTGTGTTGTCCGAATCAGCGTTGACCCGTGGGTTCACCAGCCAGGCTGTGACAAGCGGGAGAAGCCCTGTGACAGCCAGGGCCAGAAAGGTAGTAGACAGGCCCCAGTGATCGCCCAGCCAGCCGAAGAAGGGTGAGCAGATGCCGCCCATAGAGGCGCTCAGTCCCATGGTCACGCCTGACGCAAAGGCAATGTTGCGGGCCAGAAACTGCTAGCCGAGCACAACGGTTGAGCTGTAGGCAAAGTAGGAGCAGTAGCCGAGGATTGGGACCATGAGCCAGACATCATGCGTTCGCTTTCAGCAAGACCAACACCAGGCAGCGCCAGGGCAAAGGGGGCATATGCTGCACGCAGGACGCGTGCACGACCGATGCGGTCGGAGAGAAAACCGCCGAGCAAGTTGCTCATGACACCAAAGAAGCTGTACAGCGTGACAGAGAATGCCGCCACGCTTTTTTCCTGACCGAAGTTCTGCATGAGATAAAGCGGCAGATAGGTCAGAAGGCTGGTCTGCACGGCGGAGCGGCAGGTGATGATGGCGGCGATGCAGGAAAACTGGCGCCAGTTGTTGCTTTTCCGGGAACTGTCTTCGGGGGAGATCCTGCCTTTGCCTGCAGCACGTGGCCCGCCTTTGAAATTCATGACAAGCATGGAAAGTGCTGTGGCTGTGACTACGCCTATGAGTGCGTAGACAACAGTTCCTTCCATGCCGAAGGTCGTTATCATCAGAACGGCCAGCAATGGTCCGCTGACAAAACCAATGTTGCCTCCCATGGAGAAAAGACTGATGGCCAGACCTTTGTGTGTGCCGCCCAGCTGATTGGCCATGCGTGCAGCCGATGGGTGATAGATGGCAACGCCAAGACCGGTAATGGCAACAAAGAACAGCACTGTGGCATAGCCCTGGGCCAGAAACAGCATGCCGAGACCAGCGCCGGCCAGCAGCACGCCAAAGGGAAGAAGCCATGGTTTGTCAAAACGGTCAGCCAGCAGGCCGAAAATGGGCTGCGTCACGGCAGACATCATGGCGTAGCTGAACATGATGCCGCCTGTAGCCTGGTAGGTCAGTCCGAGGTTTTCCCGCACGTAGGGCAGCACAGCAGGGAGTGAGCCGATGTTGATATCCGTGGCCATGTGACTGAAACACCTGTTTCCAAGTTTCACGCAGCGAGGCAATCCTGCAACATGAGTTCC
>CAZJPT010000205.1:0-3568 GCA_964547835.1 uncultured Desulfovibrio sp. | reverse complement strand
TTAAAGCTTTATCTGATGTGGCCGATGTTTTCGAAGCAGTTCGTCAATTTCATGCTGTAAGCTATGTATGCGTCTCCACTGCCCTGTATGCTCCGACAAGTGATGCCAGCCGTGCACATACCAGAAAACGTAGTGTATCTGCAGGAGCCTGGTAATGAAAATTCCGATTCTGCCCGTCACCCTGCTTTTTGATGTCAAAAAACTCGGCAGCATGTTCATGAACAGGGTCTTGCCAAAGCGCCCCGGGCTGGTGAACAGGGTTACCCTTGCGCAAAGATGTGCAAGGAACGAGTTCACAAAGCCTGTCTTGTCAACGTAACAGCGCCTTCATGACGCAATTTTGCAAAATCTGGCTCTACGGGTATTGGTGTGGGGGGCGGACAGAGTTCTGGATGCTCAGGATGAACATCCAGGGATAGCCTGGTTTTTTTGAACTCCGCCTGTGACAGAAGACGGGAGCTGTTTCCCTTTTGCAAGGGGGTTCCCGTCTTTTGTCACGTACAGCAGTCTGTCAGGCAAAAAGTCGCAGCAGGTTGACGCAGAGCAGCTCGACGGTCTGCCTGCCTGGTGCGCCGGTTTTGATGGCCCGTTCGGCCTCGGTGACCATGGTCATGGCCGAGGAGAGACGCAAGGGGCCGAGTCGCTGCGCCATGGCCGGTTTAAGAGAGCCTGGTTTGGCCACGGGGTCGCCTGCAAGCAGTTGCCAGAGCACACGCAGATGCCAGGTCAGCACGGTCAGCATACTCAGGGGCGCGTTGTCCAGATCCGTGTTGCGGGCGAGCTCGCGCCAGGTGCCGTGCGCATCACCGCGAATGAGGCAGGCGACGCACGTAAAGACCTGGGACTCGGGTGACCAGCTGGCTGTGCCCAGCATGTCAGGGCCAAGGGGTCTGCTCCCCTCGCTGAGCAGGCAGAGCTTGTCCAGCTCAGCAGCCAGAATGCCGGCCTGCCTGGGTGTGTTCTCGCACAGGCGCTCCAGCGTGTCGCGCTGCAGCTTCAAGCCGCGCTTTGCGGACTGGTCACGCACGTAGTCACGGACATTGCCATCCGTGATGCCGGGATTGATCCATGTCCAGCCCTGTTTTTTTGCAAAATTCAGGCAGCGCGTTTTTGAGATGGCCTGCGGTATTTTTGGGGCACGGCGCTCCCAGTCATTCTCAATGCAGAAAACCGGCCAGGAGCTGCCCAGAGGACGAGCCAGAATTTTGTCCAGAGTTTTCCATGTGGCCGTGTTCCAGAGGTTGGCCTGCCGCACCAGCACAAGATGCGTGTCCCCAAAGAGATTGCGGGCACTCAAAGCCTCCCAGAAGGCGCTGTCAGGCTGCTCATCGCCCCAGAAACTGACACGCTTGAAGGCTCCGCTGGCCGGGGCGTACATTTTTGACTGTTCCTCCAGAGCCTCGAGGAGGAGCTGCACGTCCGGGCAGATTATGAAGAAAAAGCCCGGACGTACTTTTTGCTGATTGTTTGGGTGAGGCAGCGGCACGGGTTTACCTGGCTACTATGTTGACCAGCTTTCCTGGTACAACGATGACGCGCTGCACGGTCTTGCCGGTCAGGTGCTTGATAACAGCCGGATGCTCCAGAGCCGCAGCTTCCATGGCTTCCCTGGCTGCGCCGGTGGGCAGGTCTGTTGTGCCGCGCAGTTTGCCGTTTACCTGCAGGGCAATGGTCTGCAGATCACGGACCATGGCCTGTTCGTCGCAGGCGGGCCAGGGCTGTGCGGCCACCAGGTCCTTGTGCCCCATGGCAGCCCAGAGCTCCTCGCAGATATGGGGCGCTATGGGCGAAAGGGTGGTGAGCACCGTGGCCATGGCTGAGGAGAAGACGCGTACCTCGCCGGCGTCGTTGTCACGCATTTTGCTACGGTAGAGGTACATGGCGTTGACCAGTTCCATGATGGAGGCAATGGCCGTGTTGAACTGGCAGCGCTGCCCCATGTCCTCGCCTGCCTTGCGGATGGTCTGATGCTCGCGGCAGCGCAAGTCCCTGGCCAGCGGACTGACTGCGTCGGCTGCCGCAGACGAGGCTGCGGCAATGGGCAGCAGGATATCGGAGCTCTCCTGGAACAGGCGCCAGATGCGCTGCAGAAAACGGCTGGCACCTTCGATGCCAGACTCGCTCCAGTCAAAGTCGCGCTCAGGCGGAGCTGCGAACAGGCAGAACAGGCGCACCGTATCGGCGCCGTATTTTTCAATCATTTCCTCGGGATTGACGATATTGCCCTTGGATTTGCTCATCTTGCTGCCACCCAGCAGCACCATGCCCTGAGTGAGCAGGCTTTTAAAGGGCTCGTCCAGGCCAGGCACGGAGAAGCCGAAGTCGCGCCGGGCCTTGGTGAAGAAGCGTGCGTAGAGCAGGTGCAGGATGGCGTGTTCCACGCCGGCGATGTACTGGTCTACCGGCATCCAGTAGGCCCGAGCCTCCTTGTCGAAAGCCTCTTTTTCGTCCCTGGCCGAGGTGTAGCGGGCAAAGTACCAGCTTGACTCCACAAAGGTGTCCATGGTGTCCGTTTCACGCCGGGCCTGGGCGCCGCACACGGGGCAGGCACACGAGACGAAGGAGGCTGTGGCCGGCAGAGGCGACTTGCCGTCAGGGGAGGTCTTCACGTCCAGGGGAAGGAGAATGGGCAGGTTATCTTCCTTTTCCGGGACTACGCCGCACTTGTCGCAGTAGACTACGGGGATGGGAGCACCCCAGTAGCGCTGCCTGGAGATGTTCCAGTCGCGCAGACGGAAGGAGGTGGTGGCCTTGCCGAGGGACATGGATTCCAGAGCCATGGTCACCTTCTTTTTGCCTTCCTCGCTGGGCATGCCGTCGAACCGGGCAGAGTTCACCATGACACCTGGATCGGTCATGGCCCCCTCCCAGGCTGCTGTGTCCTCCAGGGAGCCGTCCCTGCTGATGACCTGGACAATGGGCAGGCCGTATTTGCGGGCAAATTCGAAATCTCTCTGATCATGGGCAGGAACGCCCATGACTGCGCCGGTACCGTAGCTGGCGATAACGAAGTTGCCGAGCCAGATGGGGATTTTTTTCCCGGTAAAGGGGTGAATGACAAAGGCACCGGCAGGCATGCCGTGCTTTTCCAGGGTCTCGGATTGACGCTCAATGCGATCCATGTTGCGCACCTGGGTGATGAATGCCTGCAGTTCGGCCTCGTTTGCACTGCCCTTGATGATGTCCTGCACCAGAGGATGCTCAGGCGCCATGGTAAGGAAACTTGCGCCAAAGACCGTGTCCGGGCGGGTGGTGAACACGGAGATGGCGTCATGACCGGCTACGGGCTTTTCCAGCTTGAATACGATCTCTGCGCCCTCGGAGCGGCCTATCCAGTTGCGCTGCATGGCCAGCACTCGATCCGGCCAGTGTCCCTCAAGCAGGTCCAGGTCCTTGAGCAGCTCGTCAGCATAAGCCGTTATGCGCAGAAACCACTGCGTGAGGTCCTTTTGTTCCACCACTGAGCTGCAGCGCCAGCAGCGGCCGTCTTCGACCTGCTCGTTGGCCAGCACTGTGTGGCAGGAGGGGCACCAGTTCTGCGGGGCCTCCTTGCGGTAGAGCAGGCCCT
>CAZJPT010000204.1:0-3575 GCA_964547835.1 uncultured Desulfovibrio sp. | reverse complement strand
ATCCGTACGGTGGGTGGTGTGGGAGGACGGGGCGAGCAATCGCCCCTCCTACCCGTGTTTTTGCGCTGCTTTGTACCTTGGTCTGCGTACGGAAGCAGACGGGATAGCTGCAGTCAGAGATAGAGCCTCGCGGCCGCATAGCCGACCACTTTTTTGAAATCTCCTGAAACATGGCCCGACGTTGTGTATGCGAGCAGACGCGCCGGTTTTGATGGCGCAGCACTCCCGCGTGCTTCACGCAGGCAGTACATGGCCAGCGCCATGGGGGCGCAGCCGCACATGGTAATGCAGTCACGCTCGCAACGGTCCAGCAATCCATCCGGGTCTTCGGCCAGAACGAGTTCAAGGGCTGCTTTGTCTTTCTCGTTGGTACGCGCCTCGTTCTCGTAGTGGTTCATGTCCGAGCTTACAAGAAGGACACAGGAGCCGTCGCGCAGGCGCCTGCCACAAACATTGGCCAGGACTGTTCCAGCCATGGCAAGAACGCGTGGCTCACGAGTGCCCAGACATATGGGAACAATGGCCGGTACGTTCCCGGGAGCAAAACGCTGCAGGAAGGGCAGGAGTACCTCCAGGGAATGCTCGCGCAGATGGCTGTGGGGATCTGCAGTCCATGGTCCCGGTGCACACAGCTCCGCAGCGATCTCCTCGTCCACGCGCACCAGTCCGAGCGGTGTTTCCCAGGCGCCATACGGCCAGACACCAAGCGGATGCCCCAGTCCTGTGTGATTGGGACAGAGTAGTATCATGGTTGCTGGCGGCCGCACGCCGCGCAGAGCTTGAGCCGCTGTGCTTCCGGAATAAATATAGCCCGCATGCGGAGCCAGGACGATTGCCGGATCGTCAATTACTGTGTCCTCCAATGGCGCCAGCCAGTCGTCCAGCATTGCCTTCAGCTTGTGTGCTTCACCGGGGTAGAAGCGTCCGGCTGCCACCTGTCTGCGTATGAGCATGGATTCTCCTCCATCATGGGAGCTGCACCGCGGGCGCCGGCCCATGCCGGTCGCCCGCGAGGAACCTGGCTTGCTGCCGGTCTCGTCAGAAGAGCTGTGTGCCGCCCATCCAGTGATGCACCACACGTCCCTTCATGGTCTGTCCGAGAAAAGGGGTATTCCAGCTTTTGGAGTACAGGGTTTCCTTGCTCACAACCCATTCCAGATCCGGGTCAAAGAGACAGAAATCTGCCGGGTCGCCAGGGTTGAAGCGGTTGCAGGGCAGGCCAAAGATTTCTGTGGGTTTGGTTGCCATGAGACGGATAATGTCTGCCTCATCCAGAACCCCCTCGCGCACCAGCCGCCACATAAGCGTCAGGGAGAGGTCCATACCTGTGAAGCCGTTGCTGGCCAGATCCAGGGTAGTTTCCTTGTCCATGGCCGCGTGCGGCGAGTGATCGGTTACCACGATGTCGATGAGGCCGCTTTTCACCGCTTCGCGCAGACGCTGACGGTCTGCCGGAGTACGCAGGGGCGGGTTTATCTTGGCAAGCGTGTTGTAGCCTTCCAGGGCGGAATCGTCGAGGAAGAGGTAATGAACGCAGGTCTCTGCCGTTACCCTGGTGCCCCGGGCCTTGGACCAGGCTATTATGTCCACGGCCATGGCGCAGGACACGTGAGCGATGTGGATGGGGATGTTCAAATATTCACTGAGCATGCAGTCTCTGGCCACCTGCATGGCCTCGCCCACTACAGGCTGCCCCATGACGCCCAGTTTGGCGCTCATTTCACCCTCGTTCATAACGTAGCCGGGTGCAAGCTGCATGTCTTCGCAGTGATCCGTGAAGCGCAGCCCCAGATCCCAGGCATATTCCATGGCGCGGCGCATGATTTCTGTGTCGGCCACGGGCAGGCCGTCATTGGTAATAGCTACGCAGCCGGCCTCCTTGAGTTCCCCCATGGGGGAGAGTCCCTTGCTTTTCAAACTGGGTGTAGACGCGGCCACTGGATAGAGGCGCGGTCCGTGCGGATGGGTGCGGGCGGCTTTTTCCAGCATGCCTCTGGTGACAGCGGCGTGATCGTTGACGGGATTGGTGTTGGGCATGCACATGACCTGGCCGATGCCGCCATGGGCAGCTGCCTCGAGACCGGAGTTAATATCCTCCTTCCATTCATAGCCCGGGTCGCGCAGATGCACGTGGCAGTCGGTGAGACTAGGCAGGAGAATCAGGCCTCCGGCGTCCATGCGCTCGCAATCAGCGGCGTCCAGTTTGCCGGCAGGCATCATGGTGACCACGCGGCCGTCTTCCACAAGCAGGTCCACGCTGGCTTCAAGATATCTGGCGTTGACAAGGCAGAATTTCATATATGTCATCCTTCACGGCGCGTCGCCACAGGGCGGCCTGCCGTTTGTTGATGGTGTGCTCGGGACGAGAGCTGGTGTCAGTCATTGCGCGTGCCCAGCAGATAGAGAACAGCCATGCGCACAGCGACGCCGGCGGAAACCTGATCGAGTACCAGACACTGTTCGCTGTCGGCCACGTCGTCAGCGATTTCCCAACCTCTGTTCATGGGACCAGGATGGAGCACTCTGGCATCGGGATTGGCCAGGGCCAGACGTTCCATAGTGAGACAGTAGCGGCTGCTGTACTCGGTGAGGTCAGGCAGCAGACCGGCTTTCTGCCGCTCCAGCTGCAGGCGCAGACACATGATGGCGTCTACGCCCTGCAAGGCCTCGTCAACATCGGAAAAGACCTCGCAATCCCATTGATGACACTGCCTGGGCAGCAGGGTGCGCGGTGCGCACAGACGGACTTTGGCGCCGAGCATGTGCAGCAGGTAGATGTTGGAGCGCGCTACGCGGCTGTGTTCGATATCTCCCAGGATAAGCAGGGTCTTTCCCGTAAAATCCGGGCCCCAGATTGTACGCAGATTGTAACTGTCAAGCAGCGCCTGCGTAGGATGGGCGTGCCAGCCATCACCGGCATTGACAACACTGCAGGGCAGCAGCCTGGCAAGGAACTCGGCAGCACCGCTGCTGGGGTGACGGATGACAATGACGTCGGGACGCATGGCCTGCAGCGTCAAGCCTGTATCCTTGAGGGTCTCGCCCTTGTTGATGCTTGAGCCTGATTTGCTTAAGGCAAAGGTATCGGCAGACAGGCGCTTTCCGGCAATATCGAAACTCGTCTTGGTGCGGGTGCTGTCTTCTGCGAAAAAGAGGATAATGCTCTTGCCCTTCAGGGGGGGCACCTTCTTCACTGAACGAGTGTTGATTTCCTGAAAGCTGACGGCAAGATCAAGCAGATGGATAGCGTCTTCACGACTCAGCTGACTGACGTCAAGCAGGTCCTTGTGTTTCCATGGATAGCGGTTGTCGTTATTCACGGGCTTTCTCCCGGCTTGTAGGACTGATGGACACGGGGCTTTGGCGGATGCCGCCAGGGCCTACCGGACACTAAAAAACGGGCTCCTCAAAACGATCTGTGGACAGGCTCAAGCGGTCCCGCCTGGCGGTTGCTGTGCTCACAAGACTGAACAATGCAAACCTTGCCCACAAGACCCTTGAAGAGCCTGTATTCGTTGCTGATTTGACATCCTCCCCCGCCTGAAGGCGGGGGATTCCTATCGGTAGCGGCTCTA
>CAZJPT010000203.1:0-3579 GCA_964547835.1 uncultured Desulfovibrio sp. | reverse complement strand
AGGTGCGCCTTATATCCCCGCCCTGAAGGGCGAGGCTTTACGGCGCGTCGGGTAAGCTGACGGCACCAAGCAGAGGAACTCACGATAACCGCGAGTCCCTCTACTTGCATGGCCTGAGGGCCTGTTTGATATGTTGATCGAGCCAGAATGGCATGTCATCCTGTTGAACTATGGAGTGATGACCGCCTTAAGAAAGGGTTCGTTCGATATCTGCTTTTCAAAGGCCTTCTGCAGATCATCAAGTTCAAAGACATCGGAAATATACTGTTCCGGATCAATGATGTCCTGTGCTATGAGATCAATAGTTTCCTCGAACTCGACCCTGGTGCATGAAACCGACCCCTTGATGGTGACTTCGTTGAGGACGGTGCGATTCATCTCGAAGGGGACAGTTGGCGGAATGGAATTGCCTATCATGACAATCTCTCCGCCGGGTTTCACCCCGTCAAGGCAGGCCGCCAGGGACTCTCCTGTGCCAACGGCCTCGAAAACAACGTCAAAGCCGCCTTCCGAGGCTCCTTGCATCAATTCCTCGCGATTATGAGCGTTGCCGTCAAAATAGAGGTCAAAATCCCCTATCTTCTTTGCCCATCCTATCTGCCTGTCGTCAATCCTGGACATGGCAAGCAGAGCGGCGCCCTGTTTTTTAGCGAGGCCGCCAATGAGCTGTGCGATGATCCCCGATCCGACAACCAGCACCTTGCCGTGCAGACGCAGGGCAGAGTGTTTCACTGCATGATAGGCAACCATAAGAGGATCGATAAGCGCAGCGTCGAGATCCGAGACAGTATCAGGCAGGCGGTAGGCGGTGCCGGCCTTGCCGCTGAAATACTGGGCAGACGCGCCGTGGCAGACAAAGCCGATGTAATTTGTCCCGTGCACGTCGCGGCACAAATGCTCGAGCCCGGCCCGGCACATGTCGCATATGCCGCAGTAGAGATTGGCCCAGAAGGTGACACGGTCACCCACTTTGAATGAGCTCGTACCAGGATCTGTCACTGTGCCGCAAAATTCATGTCCCATGCGAAAGTCAGTAATGGGTTCTTTGTACCAGCCTCTGCCAGTCTGCCACATATGGACGTCTGAACCACACACACCGCAGGCGTTCACGCGGATCTGAATTTCGCCCGCACCCGCCTGTGGAATGGGAACTTCCTTGATTTCGATTTGTTTCGGGCCGGCAAGAACGCCGGCAAGCATGGTATCCGGCATGACGCATCACTCCAGAGAATTTGTGCGGGACACCTTGTTGGCCGCAATTGGAAGAATTTGTTGAGGCCCGGAGCCTGCACAACAATGATTAACGTTGAATCTGCTTCTGTTCGGCTGCATTGTAGCGATCTCCGATAACGACTACACGGCTGAGTTCGTTTTCAAGCTTCGTCCAGTCGCTGTCGCTGATTGCCACGTTGGCGGCGCGGATGTTCTCTTCGAGATGGGACAGCTTGGTGGTGCCAGGAATGGGTACAATCCACTGACGACGCATGAGCCAGGCAAGGGCGATCTGAGCCGTAGTGAGGCCGTGCGGACGTCCGAAGCGGTTGATGACTTCCACGAACTCAAGGTTTTTGCCCAGATTCTCCGGTAAGAAGCGTGGCAGGTCGCCGCGATTATCGTTGCCGCTGTCGAAGCGGGTATAGGCCGTGAAACTGCCGCCAAGGAAGCCACGGTTAATGGGGCTGTAGGGCACGAAACCGATGCCCAGCTCCTCGAGCACCGGGAAGATATCCAGCTCAGGCTCACGCCACATCATGTGGTATTCGCTTTGCACTGCTGTTATGGGCTGCTCCTTGTGCGCCCTACGGATGGTGTCCACACCCACCTCGCAAAGTCCGAAACGCTTTACCTTGCCTTCCTTGATCAAATCCCTGACCGTGCCGGCTACATCCTCAATAGGGACTTCCGGATCCATGCGGTGCTGATAGAACATCTCGATGGCGTCTACCCGCAGGCGTTTTAAGCATTCCTCGCACACGCGTCTGACAGTAGCCGGTTTGGAATCAAGTTCGCCCTTCTGGTAGACGCCGTTGATGATTTTATGCCCGAACTTGGTCGTGATCATGACCTTGCCCTTGTAGGGTTCGAGGGCCTCACCCACCAGAAGTTCATTATTGTGCGGGCCGTAAATTTCCGCAGTGTCGAACAGCGTATAGCCGTGTTCGGCGGCCTGGCGGATAATGTTGATCATAAACGCTTTGTCGGGTGATACGCCGCGGTTGTAGGTAGCCCCCATGCAACCAAAACCCAGGGCCGATACCTCCATGGAGAATTTGCCGCTACCAAGAACGCGTTTTTGTGTGAGTATGGGAAGATCTGCCTCTCCCCCAGGCGTTTTCCTTGCTGTCTCGACGGCCTGGGACAGGGAAGGAGCGCTTCCCGTGAGTAATGGCACGGCCAGCATGGCCATGGCGCCCTGCAGAATATGACGACGCTTGACACTGGCGCTATCCATTGTTTTGATTTTCGTGTCAGCTTGATTGTCGTGTTTTGTAAGACGATCTTTCATTAGAAACTCCCGCACCGGCAGTACAGGACCCCGGCTGCTGTCTCTGTATGTATGCGTTGGCACAGGCTCACTTGCCTTGGGAACCACAAAACTCTCTGGTTTCCCTGGAAGAACAGGCGTATCCGTTCAGGGGGTGGTGCGTGTCACCTGCGGGAGCTGAAGACAAGTGCGGTCTGTGCCGGCTGATTAGGATGTACCCGGTCCTGCTGGCCTGCAGGTTGAATTTGTGGTCCTTTGCCGACCTGATGCAAGGGGCGAACAAGAGCTACCTGTTCGATGAGTTTTCAGGACCTCTCACGCTATTCCCAACTGACGCGTCAGCCCATCTCAACTCGCGCTCAATTGAGGCTGGCTCCTGCTACCCCCTGAACGGATACGAACAGGCAGCCATCAGTGCCTCATTCATAACACAGACATACCGTCATGGACATGTGGTCGGAAGCAGTAATCCTTCCAATAAATTGCCTATTTATTTCAGAATCATGCTGTAACAGACAAACTGTTCTTGCAGGCAAGTGAAAGTTCTGCGCAGAAAAGGGGTACAGCAACCCGCCTGGAACATGTCATAAGAGAACTCATTAAGTTAGTTGACTGGATATGTGACGCCACAAATGGACCAGTTCCACTTTCCGAACTTCCCAGGCGGCACCAGCTCAATACAAGCCATCTGCTCATGCGATACCCATAGTACCTGCTCAGCTCCGGCAGAGGAGGCTTGATTTCCAGGGCATGGTTTGGATAGCATGGCCATAGATTGAGGCGCACTTATGATGCTTGACTTTCTGCCAAGGCGAGAGGCCTGTGGCAACCTCCGGGAAGCTGCCGAGCATAGGCAGTTTACCGAAAAGTTCCGCCAGTATCTCTGTACTTTCCTGGAGAAGGTGGACAAGCTCATGACAACTCTCTAGGAACGTCTCGTATACCCGACGTCCCAAAACACCCATCTTCCCCCTTCCCAAGATTTGACGCGAGTAACTTTTGAGGCTGTATGGACGCTTTGGGGTAATGCGTTGAAGCAAAACAGGTAGTAATACCTAAATTTTCGCCAAACGGGAACGCCGGTCACTCAAAAG
>CAZJPT010000202.1:0-3589 GCA_964547835.1 uncultured Desulfovibrio sp. | reverse complement strand
ACCATCTTAACACATTGCTTTTATGTACAGCATTGTGCGATTTGAGATGTCCTCTTAACTAGTAAATTATTTATTATGATGATATGGCTTATATTAAGAAGACTTATAGAGAATAAATTAAATGATATAATGAAGCTTAGTAATGTTACATATGGCGAGATAATTGCATCATAAATATGGATAACGTGTAAAAAGCATGATAAACAACGGATTTTATATGGTGCATTAACAAAAGAAGAAAGAGTTTATATGCAGGCAATAGGAATTCCTGTCAGTGTTCTCGGCAAATAAAATTGCTTACTTTGGATTCTCGACATAACACTTTGAGATTATTCAATAAATCTATACTGTCGCAAACTCCGTCCTGGGTTTATGCCCAGTGATATGTGTAATTTCTGCGGAGATTCAGACATACAAGGACAGTTGAGACATACAAGGAGGAAGCGTCCCGGACGCGCTCCGTGACGCCACACAACAGATGCATCAAAACTTTACTCTCGCCACAGAGCGCTCCCTGAAAGAAGCCGGCGGACTTGTCCGCCATTACATCCACAACGACACCGGCACCCAGGTTCTTTCTGTGACCAATACAGACGAGAACAAGGTCTTCGGCGTCACCTTCCGCACCCCCTCCCCCAACGCCACCGGCGTCGCCCACATCCTCGAGCATTCGACGCTCTGCGGTTCAGCCAGGTACCCTGTCAAGGAGCCTTTTCTGGTACTCATGCAGGGCTCGCTGCAGAGCTTTCTCAACGCCTTTACCTATCCCGACAAAACCTGCTACCCTGTAGCCAGCGCCAATCTCCGTGATTTCTACAATCTGGTGGACGTCTATATCGACGCCGTTTTCCACCCGCTCATCACCGAGAACATTTTCCGCCAGGAAGGCTGGCATATCGAGGCTGACAGCGCTGACGGTCCATGGTGCTACAAGGGCGTGGTGTACAATGAAATGAAGGGAGTCTATTCCTCGCCGGAATCTCGTCTGGCCGAGGAATGCCAGGCAGCCCTTTTCCCGGACAATGTCTACAGCAAGGACAGCGGCGGCGACCCTGCCGTCATTCCCAGCCTGACCTACAGGCAGTTTCGCGACTTCCACGCCAGACTCTACCATCCCTCCAACGCCCGTTTCTTCTTCTGGGGTGACGATCCAGAGGAGAAACGCCTGGAAATAGTGAACAGGGCCGTCAGCGGCGCTGGCATGTGCCGCAGTGACAGCAGGGTGGAAAAACAGCCGCCCTTCGCAGCGCCTGCGCGAATTATCAAATCCTACGCTGCCGAGGAGGGGGCAAAGAGCCTCTTTGCCGTCAACTGGATCACCGGCGATCGCAGCGATATAGAACGCACCATAGCTCTGGAGATGCTCGCCCACATTCTTGATGGCATGCCCGGGTCCCCCCTGCGCCGCGCCCTTATTTCATCAGGCCTCGGCGAGGACACTGTCGGCGGCGGCCTGGAAACGGATCTCATCCAGACCTGCTACCGCATCGGCCTCAAGGGCATTACCTGGGAAAACATTCCTGCCGCAGAAAAGTGCATTCAGGACACACTGGCGTCCCTGGCAGACAAGGGTGTGGAAAAAACCCTGGTGGAGGCTGCGGTCAACACCGTGGAGTTCGCGTACAGAGAAGCCAACTTTGGACGCTTCCCGCGCGGGCTTGTGGCCATGATACAATCCCTGGCCACATGGCTCTACGACGGCGACCCCATTGCCCCCCTGGCCTGGGAACAGCCCCTGGAGAACATAAAGCAGCGTCTGGCCGGCGGTGAGAAAATTTTCGAAAACCTGCTGCGCTCATGCTTCCTCGACAATCCTACCTGCGCTACAGTCATCCTTACTCCTGACACGGGCATGGCCGCTCGTCTGGAGAAGGAGGAAGCCGCACATCTGGACGCTGTACGGGCTAGTATGTCCCCCGCCCAGCGCGAGGAAGTGGTGCGCGTATGCCAGGAACTGCGCCTGGCCCAGTCCACACCGGACAGTCCGGAAAAACTGGCCACCATTCCCAATCTGCGCGTGGCCGACATGCCCCTGAAAAACAAACACATCCCCTGTGAGACACACAAGGAGGGTGGGCACTCCCTGCTGGGCGTGGAACTCGACACGCAGGGCATTGCCTATACCGGCGTGCTCATCCCCATGCCTTCCCTGCCCGAACGCCTTGTGCCAGTACTTGGGCTCTTCGTGCGCGGTCTGCGTGAATTCGGTACGGCCAGACGCGACTACACAGACCTGGGCTCGCTCATTGATGCCAGAACCGGTGGCCTTGCTGCATCTACGTCCATGATACCGCGCGTGGACGGCAGCCTTGCCTGCTATCTCGGTTTCACGGGCAAGGCCGTGTCCGAACGCGTGCCGGATCTCTATGGCATACTGCGCGAGATGCTTCTCGAACCGGCCCAAGACCGTGACCTGCTGGCTGCCAGAATCAAGGAGATGCTGCTCGAGGACAAAGCCCGTCTTGAGCAGGGCATTGTCTCTTCCGGCCACGCCTCGGCCTCACTGCGCGTACGGGCCCGCTACACCAGGGATGCCGCACTGTTGGAGCGCATGCGCGGCATGCGCTACCTGGACACCGTACGCGCCTGGCTGGGGAACTGGGACCAGGCCTGCGAGGAAATTCTGGCAGCCATCGATGAGCTGCACGCCCTGCTCGTAGCCTCACGTCCCTCGGTCATCGTCTGCACGGGCTCCGGTGCTGACATTGAGGCATGCCAGCGCGAAGGAGCCGCACTGATCGCGGCCCTCCCCTCTGGAGCAGCCTGCGACGGCCTGCAGACTCCATCCCTGGACGCACCCTGCCAGGCCGAGGTATTTACTACACCCAGCCAGGTCAATTATGTAGCCAGAGGATGCAACCTCTATCAGCTGGGCTACACCTTCAGAGGTTCTGCCAGTGTTATCCTGCGACACGTAAGCCGGAGCTATCTCTGGGATCAGGTTCGTGTGCTTGGCGGCGCATACGGCGCCGGCTGCTCGCTGGATCGCCTGACTGGCAACTTTGTCTGCACGAGCTACCGCGATCCGGGGCTGGAGCAGACACTGGCTGCCTACGACGGCATTGCCGCCTTCCTGGAAAACACCGCTCTTTCTGCGGCGGATCTTGAACGCGCTGTGGTAGGTGCCACTGGCGACATCGACGCCTACCGCCTGCCCGATGAACGCGGTCTGCTGGCCTTGAACCGCTGGCTGGCCGGCGAAACCGAGGAAGGCCTGCAGACCATGCGTGACGAGGTGCTGGGCACCACGGCCTCTGACTTCCGCAACTTCGCGGCCATCATGCGCGAGGCCGCGGACAAGGGTAGTGTCTGCATCATCGGCGGCGCTGGAGCCGGGCGCTACGCCGCAGAAAAAGGCTGGACCACGCGCTCCCTGTTCTGATTTCAAGGCCGGTTTTCCGGTCAGCCCATTCCCTTGACGGCAGTGCCGACGCGTCCCCTCGACGTCCAGCGCTGCCGTTTTTTTATACTTTTCATACACTTCCATTTCATGAACGGGTTCATGTGCATCTGGACGGGCGGTACATGTTGCGTTAATATTATATTTTGGCACCATCTGACGTGAGGCGCACAGCCAGCTATGGTGCTG
>CAZJPT010000201.1:0-3599 GCA_964547835.1 uncultured Desulfovibrio sp. | reverse complement strand
CTTATATCCCCGCCCTGAAGGGCGAGGCTTTACGGCGCGTCGGGTAAAAAAAGCGCACCACCTTTGGGCGGGGGAAAAATGCCGCACAGCTCAATGGCAGACACATGACCCGTCACGTCATAACCAGGAGTGTCGCGGACAAACCACAGCTGCAACAGGTCCGGCTGCAGTCAGCGCGCCAGCCGTGCGCGCACCGCATCACGGGACAGACTGTGCAGCCAGTGCATACGTCCGAGGTAGGCTGCCGCGCACAAGCCCATGGCCGGAATATAAGCCGTCCAGAAACCCGCTGTTCCCATGGCAGGCACGAGTACGTCTGTGCGGGCAAGCAGCCAGCCCAGCCCCAAACCAGGCACAGTACAGGCAAACAGACAGGTGATGGAAATGAATCTGGTGTCGTTATAGCCGCGCAGCACGCCGGCACATATGCCCTGAGTCGTGTCCGGCAGCTGGAGCAGACCGCAGATAAAGAGAGCGCCCGCGGCCAGAGCCAGAACATCAGGCTCAGTGCTGTAGAGGCCCGCTATATATTCTCTGCAGGCAATTGTCACCATGGTGCATGTCATCGCTATCATGACACCCAGCAGCAGGGCCGTGCGGGCGGCTATTCGTGCGGCACGCAGACGCCCTGCGCCCAGGCAGTGGCCTGTTCGTATGGCCACGGTCATGTTGACGGCCAGAGGCAGCGTGAAGACCAGGTTTTCATAGCTCAAGACAATTTGGTGGGCTGCCACTGCGGCGCTGCCCAGTGGCGCCAGAAGCAGGGCTGAAACGGCGAAGAGCAGGGTCTCAAGACTCAGCGCCAGGGCGTTGGGCGCCCCTACTTTGCACACCTGGGCGACAAGTCCTGGTTCAAGGAGGGAGGTGCCTGCAGGCAGCCAGCCGTGCAGAATGGAATAGCGCCCCAGCTCCCTGTCTCTGTGCAGATAGCCAAGCATGGCCAGAAAACGGAACCAGAAACAGATGGAGGTGGCCACACCGCAGCCGGCGCCGCCCAGCTCGGGCATACCAAAGTGCCCATAGATAAAAATCCAGTTGCAGGGAATATTGAGCACAAGGCAGGCAAGCGCAATGAACATGGCTGGCCGCGTGCGATTGAAGCCTTCCAGGAAGGAGCGCAGATTGATGAAGAAAAGGAAGGGAGGCACCCCTGGCAGCAGAGCCCGCAGATAATCGCGGGCCACCGGTTCAAAAGCCGGATCCAGGTGAAAAAAAGCCATGTTGCCTGAGATGAACCACAACAGCGTCATCACCACAGCACTCAAGAGCACGGAGACTGCCATGCCCTGACGCAGCAGATATGCAGCACGCTCAGGACGCCCTGCGCCCACAAGCTGAGCACTCATGGACGGCAGCGCCAGCAGCAGTCCCACAGCCAGCATGATTACTGGTGACCACAGCGAATTGGCCACGCCCACGCCGGCCAGCGCATCGGCGCTGTAACGGCCAGCCATGAGCGTGTCCACGAAGTTCATGCCTATCTGGGCCAGCATGCCCAGCAATATGGGCAGCCCCAGGCGGATTAGATGACGGAATTCGACAGGAGAAAGGAAGCGTCGCATGACTTTGAGTCCGTCGCGTGGAGGCTGCATGACTCTCGCCCGCTCCACACGACGCTGTTCGGGAGACTGACGCCTCAACGCATGAGATTGATGAGTTCTTCCACCGTCAGTGTGCGCACGCTCGTGTCTGTACCCTCTAAAAAGTCTGCGGCCAGTTCGCGCTTGGTGGCGTGCAGGGTGAGGATTTTTTCTTCCACGCTGCCTTGCTGCACCATGCGGTAGATAGTGACCGGCCTTTTCTGTCCAATGCGGTGGGCGCGGTCCGAGGCCTGATCCTCCACAGCCGGATTCCACCAGGGATCCAGATGAATGACGTAATCCGCAGCTGTCAGGTTGATGCCAGTGCCTCCGGCCTTGAGGGAGAGCAGGAAGACGTCGCCCTCACCGCTCTGGAAGGCAGCCACGCGAGCACGGCGATCCTTCTCAGGAGTTGAGCCGTCAAGATACTGCCAGGAGATTCCCTTTTCATCGAGCGCGTCGCGGATCATGGCCAGGTAGGACGTAAACTGACTGAAGGCCAGTACCTTGTGACCGCCATCCAGCAGACTCTCCACTGTTTCCAGGAACAGCTCTGTTTTGCTGCTGTATTTTTCCAGATTCATCATGTCAGGATCAGCCAGACCAGGATGGCAGCAGGCACGGCGCAGCCGCGTCAGAGCGGCCAGTACCTCGAAGCGATGATCTTCGCCTTCCCCGCCTGCGGCGATCTTCTCTACCGTTTCGCGGCGCAGCCTTTCGTAGAAGGCCATTTCCTTCTCATTGGGTGTGACCACGAGATTCACTTCGGTCTTCTCGGGCAGTTCCTCAAGCACGGCACTCTTCAAACGACGCAGCAGGAAGGGTCTGATCAAGGCGCGCAAGGTGCGCGCAGCGTCCGAACCCCTGACCGCACGCCCAAAACGCCTGTTGAAACTATCCCAGCTGCCCAGCAGCCCGGGATTGATGATGCTGAAGATGGACCAGAGATCCTCCAGGCGGTTTTCAATGGGTGTGCCAGTGAGGGCCAGACGGAAGTCTCCCTTAAGTTGACGGCACACCTTGGTGCGCTTGGTCTGGGGATTTTTAAGGGCCTGTGCCTCATCAAACACAATCATGGACCACTCGCGCGAAGCCAGTTCCTCTCCTACCTTGGGCACCAGGCCGTAGCCCGCAATGAGCACATCATTGGGGCCAAGTCCCTTCACCAGCTCCACGCGGTCGCTGGCAGAAAAACGGTGGGGCACGAGATTGGGGGCAAATCGTTCCAGCTCCAGCTCCCAGTTTCCACACACCGAAGTTGGTGCCACCACGAGACAGGGGCCCTTTCCAGCCTGTTTGAGCATGACGGCGATGGACTGCACGGTTTTGCCAAGGCCCATGTCGTCGGCAAGACAGGCGCCTGCGCCCCAGATGGCCAGACGCTGCATCCACTCAAAGCCCTCACGCTGATAGTCGCGCAGCTCGGCTTTAAGCAGGCCTGGCAGTTTGGGCTGGGTTGCGTAGGCCTCCTCCATGCGGTGCACGTTTTTAAGCCAGGAATCACAGACGTCCACATCCATGTCCTGCAGGCAGTCATCGACCAGAGACGACGTCATCCCGTTGACGCGCAGCTTGCTTCTCTTTGTATCGGAACAGGCGTAGGTAAGTCTCGAAAGACGGCGGCGCAGCTCTTCGGTCAGTGCCACATACTCACCTTCGCCAAGCTCCACAAAACGGCTGCCCTTGAGGCCGGACAACATGGCATTAAGCGTGATGTAGCGTCCCTCATCCAGCTGGCAGCGGCCGTCCATCTCAAACCAGTCCATAGCGCTGGCCTTGATGTTAACCTTGATGTCACGCGGAGTCAGGTTACCGACCAGGCGCACCTTGTGCCCCTTGGGCCATTCCACCCTGTTGTGCTTCCCACTTGAGCGCAGCTCCTCCAAAAGGGCGAGCACCTGCTCAAGGTCGTCGGTTACCCAGCGATTGACATCGAGATTCTCGGACAGGGTGGGGCAAGCCGCGACAAGATCGTCCAGCATCTTGTTCTCACTCTCAAAGTCGCGCCTGACGCGTACG
>CAZJPT010000200.1:0-3663 GCA_964547835.1 uncultured Desulfovibrio sp. | reverse complement strand
CCCGCTGTCCTTGAGGGCCATCACTATGTCATCAACGGCTCCAAAATCTTCATTACCAATGCCGCACACAGTGAGGTCTTCATCGTCTTTGCCATGACTGACAAAAGCAAGGGCGTGAAGGGCATCTCAGCCTTCGTGGTGGAGCGTGGCAAGACCGGGGGACTGAGCGTGGGAGCGCCCGAACGCAAGATGGGGATGAACGCCTCTCCTACCAGTGAAGTCTTCTTCAAAAACTGTGTGGTGCCTGCAGAAAACCTTCTGGGAAAGGAAGGTGATGGTTTTAAAATCGCTATGGTCACGCTTGACGCAGGGCGCATAGGTGTCGCCGCAATGGCCGTAGGTGTCGCGCAGGGTGCCATGGATGAGGCTGCGGCCTACATCAAGGAACGTGTACAGTTTGGCAGACCCATAGCCGCCAACCAGGGCATACGCTGGCGCGTGGCGGACATGGCCACCCGCCTTGAAGCAGCCCGCCTCATGACCTACCGTGCGGCTCTCATGAAGGACAGCGGCCAGCGTTACACCAGGGAATCCGCCATGGCCAAGCTCTTTGCCACCGAAATGGCCATGGATGTCACCACGCAGTGTGTCCAGCTCATGGGGGGCCTGGGCTACACGAAATCCTTCCCGGTCGAACGCTTTATGCGCGAAGCAAAAGTAATGGAAATATTTGAAGGGACAAATGAAATCCAGCGCATTGTCATTGCGAGACAATTGCTGGACTGACATTTTCGTGCGTGAGGGAGACACAGGATGCCCAACATCATTGTCTGCTACAAATGGGTCATGGACGACCAAGATATCAGGATAGATCCCGGCTCCCTGGATGTCGTCACAACAGGCGCCAGATACAGGATAAGCGAATATGACAAGAACGCTTTGGAAATTGCCGTGCAGCTTAAGGAAAAACACGGAGGCCATGTAGAGGCGCTTTCCTTTGGCGGGAACAACCTCAAAAGCTCCCTGAAGGATGTGCTTTCCCGCGGGGCTGACGGTGTGACGTGGATAGCGGATGCCTGCGCTGACATGGCCGATGCAGCTGTCACCTCCAGGGTGCTCGCAGCCGCAGTCAGGACCATGTCCCCGGCTGATCTCATACTCTGCGGCGACGGCTCAGCAGACTTGTGCTCCCAGCAGGTGCCCCAGCGGCTTGCCGTGCTTCTCGATCTGCCGGTCATCGACAATGTGGAGGAGCTGCACCTTGATAACGGCGCCTGGGTAGCGCGTCGCCAGCTGCGTGACTGCGTGGAGACACTGTCCGTGCCAGGCCCGGTTGTTGTCAGCGTGCTTCCGGCTGTGGCAACCCCCCGCATTCCAGGCATGAAACAAATTCTCGCTGCCGGCAGAAAGCCGCAAAAAGCGCTTGCCCCGGCCGAACTGGGACTGGAAAACCATATGGTTTCAAACGGCATGCAGACGGCACTCAAGGGGGCCTGTAAGTCCAGGAAGAACATTGTCATCAGGGAAAGCAGCGCACAAGCATGCGTCGCTACCCTCATGAACGTCCTTAAAGCCGACGGCATGCTCTGATTTGCTGTAGCGGGGGTATTGTCCATGCGTCATATATGGGTCATTTCCGAGCTGGCCGAAGTCGCGGCCCAGCTTCTCACCCCGGCCAGTGAATTTGCCGGGCATTCCATCCATGCCATCGCCACGGATGCAAAGGGCGCAGCGGCGCTCGCCTCCCTTGGGGCGCAAAAGGTGTATCAGCTGTGCCTTGAGGACGGCCGTTTTGAGTCCGCAGTCCCGATCATTGCCAAGCTCATCAAGGAAGACGGGGCTTCGGCTGTCCTTTTCGGAGCAACGCCCAGGGGCAAGGGTGTTGCCGCCAGCGTAGCGGCCATGCTTGACTGCGCCCTCGCCTCCGAGGCGTGTACCGTGCGGCCTTGTGAGGCCGGCATGGAAGCCGTGCGCTATGTCCTTGGCGGTACCGCAGTCAGTACGGCTGTGTACACAGGCACTGGCTGTGCAACCATTCTACCCAATACGTTCAAGGCCCCGGAAAGCTCCCCGGTCAGGGGCGAAGTAGTGGTTGTGGACGTTCCTGCCGACACACGCGTCAAGGTGCTGCAGGTGAAGCCGACAGAGTGTGAAAGCGTTGATCTTGCCAGTGCCCGGCGTGTTGTGTGTGTTGGCCGCGGTCTTGCGAAACAAGAGGATCTCGCCATTATCAACAGCTTGTGCGAGGCCGCAGACGCCGAGATCGCCTGCTCCCGCAGCATGGCCGAGGACCTTGGCTGGCTGCCTCTGGACCGCTACGTGGGTATCTCAGGTGTCAAGCTTAAAGCCGATCTTCTTGTTTCCGCGGGTGTGTCCGGCCAGGCGCAGCACGTGGCCGGCCTGCGTGACGTCAAGGTCGTTGTGGCTGTGAATACCAATGAGAACGCACCCATCTTTGCGGCTGCGGATTACGGCATTGTGGGTGATTTGTATGAGGTTGTTCCTGAACTGACCAGGGCGCTGCAAGCCTGACACCGGAGTGCGCTTCATGTCTGCTGAAGAGAAATATGCATGCATAGTCACAGGGGCCGGCCCGGCCGGCCTGGCATGCGCTTTATGCCTGGCCCGTGAGGGCAGGGAAGTGGTCGTCCTTGAGCGCGGCAGTGCTCCTGGCGAAAAGAATCTTACTGGCGGGCGCATGTATACGCACGCGCTGGAGCGTCTTGAGCCCGGTCTGAGCAATGAAGCCGCAGAGGCAGGTGCTCTTGAGCGGCGTGTCACACGTGAGCAGATAACCTGTCTGTCAAAGAGCGGCGCAGTGACCATGGATTATGTGGATACCGCGCTGGATGGAGAAGGTTGTTCCTGGACAGTCCTGCACGCCCGCTTAACTTCGTGGCTCGCCTCCAGGGCTGAGCAGGCCGGGGCCGTTCTGGGCTGCGGTGTGCGCGTGGACGGTCTGGTCAGGCAGGGTGGCAAAGTCATCGGTGTCAGAGCTGGCGATGAAACTCTTTTAGCCGACGTGGTCATTGCCGCAGACGGCGTCAATTCCCTCATGGCTGCAGATGCCGGCCTCCCTGTCGGTGTTGATGCCCATGCCGTGGGCGTAGGCATCAAGGAAGTCATTGAGCTTGAGCGCAGTGTCATCGAGGATCGCTTTCAGATTGACAGCAAAGGGGGAGCTGCACGCGTGCTGCTCGGCTGTACGGGAGGCCTGCCCGGCGGTGGCGCCATCTATACCAACAGAGATTCCGTGTCCCTTGTGTGTGTCTTTAATCCGGCGAGTGCTGCAGACGGGAACGAACGGCTGCCCGATTTATTCCAGCGCTTCAAGATGCATCCAGCCATCAGCCCGCTTGTGCAGGGGGGCAGAACAGTAGAGTACGGAGCCCACCTGGTTATGGAAAATGGCTGGCGCAATGTCATGCGCAGGCCCTGGAGCGACGGGCTGCTGGTTGTTGGGGAGGCTGCGGGCTGTGTTATCAATACAGGGATTATCATCCGCGGCATAGACCTGGCCATTCTTTCGGGCATGGCGGCAGCAGCAGCGATTCTGTCAGGCAGCAGCGGCGAGGAACTCGGTCTGGAATACGAGAGACAGCTGGAAGCGTGTCGTCTCAACAAGGCCATGCGCGCTGCGCAAAAATGGCCGGACGTCATGGCTTTGCCACGCCTGTTCTCGGCATATCCCGAAATGACGGTGGACATGATGCGTCAGCTCTT
>CAZJPT010000199.1:0-3668 GCA_964547835.1 uncultured Desulfovibrio sp. | reverse complement strand
GCCGTCGGGATTGGTGACCACGATCTGCCAGCGCTTGATTTCGTCAAAGCGGCTCATGACCTGCTCGACCTGATGCGGGTAGACGAAAATGCCCATGATGCGCGCAGTGGTGTCCACGCGGCCGACAATGTTGCCAAGCCTGGGGCTTGTTCTGCCACAGGGGCAGGGGGAGCGGTCTATGTAGGACAAATCACCAGTGGCCAGCCGGATAAGGGGATAGGTCTTGTTGAAGGCCGTAACGACGATTTCGCCGATTTCGCCATCCTTGAGGGGAATGCCGGTGTCCGGATGGCAGATTTCCACGTAGCAGCGGTTGGCGATGTGCAGGCCTGTCTTGTGGAAGCATTCGTAGCCGATACAGCCCACGTCGGCAGTGCCATAGCCCTGGCGCATAATGATGTCGTATTTCTTTTCCAGCTGGTTGCGCATGCGCTCGGAGAGACGCTCGCCGGTGACGAAGCCCACTTCCAGGAAGAGATCCTTGCGCAGGTTGAGCCCTTTTTCTTCAGTCTTCTGCGCCAGGTGCATGAGGAAGGAGGGCGTGCCCACGGAGCCCGACACGCGCAGCTTCTGCATGATGTCCAGCTGCGTGGTGGCCTCGGTAGGTCCGGCGGGGATGACAGAGCAGCCCAGATTGCGCAGCGGTTCCTCAAACATGAGGCCGGCCGGCGTCAGCTGGTAGTTGAGGGTGTTTTGCACGATGTCGCCGGGGCGGAAGCCCACCGAGTAGAAAGCCTCGGTGTAGCCCCAGTAATCCTCGCTCCTGTCCTCGGGATCGAAGATGGGGCCCGGGGAAAGAAAGATGCGTTTGAGATCGCCAATATCCTTGGTCAGCAGGCCACCCAGGCGCGGTCCCATGGACTGCAGGAAGATGAGCTCTTTTTTCTTGAGAATGGGGATGTGCTTGATGTCGGAAAGCTGCTTGAACTTCTCCACATTGAACTGGGCGCGATCAAAACGCTTTTTTACGTCTTCAGAGTACCTGTAGGCGTAGACAAGCAGATCTTTGAGCTGGATGAGGTAGTATTGTTTGCGCTCGTTGGTATCAAGAACTTCGCGGCGGCTGTAAATGCCTTCAGTTCGATCTTTGCGTGTCATAAAATCAGCGCGACTTCCCGGCCTGACAACGGGGAAAGCGCGCAGCCTCCTTGAAAAGTTAAAAATTTACCGGCGCAAGGCCGTGCCGGGTATCATGGCATCTTACGCCTGCAGACCGGCAGCGGGAAATGACGGCCTGGGCGCTCCCATGCTGACCATCCGCGTCCATGCACTGAGGGAGGAGCAGACCGCCCATATGTTCGCATACGAGGAAGAGACGCTCAGCAAACAGATGGCAGTCTCCCTCAACGGATAGCACCAGCCGTTTGGGGCATGGTATGAAATTGAGCTGAAGTCAAATAGTTAGCCTTGGAAGCCGATAAGGACAAAAAAATCCACAGGCTCTCTGTGTCGATTGCACACACTACGAAAAAAAAGACATGAGCGCAAGATAACACGATAACGCCTTTGTAGCGCTTGTTTTTTTTCGGTTTGCAGGCACTTGCTCTATCCTGTACCCGGCGGGTATACTGGCAGACAGCCATGTCTGTGCTGCTGACTTTGTAACCTGCTGCGCTGCCTGTCAGCGTTGATCCGAAAACACTGGCCAGCATCGAGAAGCTCAGTTTCTTACTCTATGACACAGTGTTATGGGGATCAACATAAAATTTCAATGCCAGGACGAGCAGTCTTTCTTCCGGGTATAATATGGTCTTCCCAAAAAACCTGGCAACAGCTGCAAAAATAAAGATTTGGCGTAACAAAAGGGGCGCGAGTGCGGCCGCGGACCTGGGTCACGGTGTCCCGCGGTGCCTCAAGTCCGGAGGTCTTTGCGTCATGGTGTCATTGTGCCGGGGTGTCGTGCTTGTCCTTGTTTTCGTCTGTCTGTTGTCTGTGATGCCAGGCATGCAGCCGGCATGCGCCGATGATGCGACAATGCCTGCCGCGACAGGCACAGACGCAGCCATCGGGGAAGATGCACAGGACGGGACCAGCAGTTCAGCCGCCGAGGAGCTTGCCGCTGAGTCAGTGCGCCGCGAGGCGGAAAAGACACAGCGCGAGGTGCGTCAGGCAGCCGACACAGAGCAGAAGGTCAGGGATATCGAGGAGTTTGCCCACAACGAACTGCTGAAAGACATCTGGTCCTCGCAGCGCAGCCGCGTCAATGCCGTGATTGAGGAAGCCACCAAGCTCAGTGAGAATTTCCTCAAGGATGTAAATACTCTGGAAAAGCTGCGGCCCATGGAGGAGGAGATCAGCCGCATGCTCATCATGGTGGCCGAATTCAGGCAGTGGCCCAGCGCGCTGGAAGCAGTTTACCGCCGTCTGGGCCTGTCCGAGGATCTGACCCGATCCATGATTTTTGAGGCTGCGGCACCGCAGATCAATGCCCGCAAACTTCTGGGACAGCTTGATAACTCCGTGGACAGTCTGAACGAAATCTCGGTGGCTCACCTGGGCGAGAGCGCCGAGTACATGAAGCGCATCAATACGGCGCGCTTCATGCTGACGGCCATCATTGCCCGCTACGCCAGCGTGCTCGCGCCCACGAATGCACTTGTCCAGCGTGTCAGTGAAACGCGTGCGGAAATCAACAGGCAGCTGCCCCGGCTGTGGCTGCAGCATTACAGTTCAGGTCCGGTACCCTGGCTCGACTTTTCGCAGTGGACTGCCATACCTCAGAGTCTGAAGTATCTGTCCCTGGGAATCAATCTGCGTCGCTATGTGGAGCTGCCCCTCACGACGTCGCAGTGGCAGGCCGCCATCAGCCGCTTTGTGCTGACCATGCTGCTGTCCGGCATTATCATGACCATCATTGCCGACAGTGCGTTGCGCGGGTTTCCGGAGATACAGCGCCACATAAAGCTCTACAGCCTGCCTCTGAACGTCTTGGGCGCAGCCCTGCTGGCTGCCTCATACAATTCCAGCCTTGAGCCTTTCAAGCTCTTTATGGCTCTGGGCAATATCTGCCTCATCATGGGCCAGATTACCCTGGCATGGGATTTGCGGCGCATCAAGTTTCCAGACATTGCACGCACGCGCTCACCCTTTCTGTGCTTTGTGCCATCGACACTGACAGCCTATGTCCTTGTCTATCTGCCCCTGCCACAGCTGGTGACGCTTGCCGCATGGACACTGGTGTGTGTCATCAACATCATCTATGTGCACTGGCGTCAGAGGCAGCGCATCAGCTTCGGGGATATGGAGCTTGAGCCTTCCATTCTTGACATGCAGCCAGTTATACTCTGGCCCTGTCTCATTATCTGCCTGCTGGGCTTCCACTTCTACAGCATAGGATTCTATCTGCTCTATTCGTCCATTGCCATAGCCGTGCAGTTCTCCATGGGCAGCATGTCCATCATCTCCAGAATGAATCAGAAGCTCAATGACGAGGACAGGCCCAGCCTGCTGGCCAGCACATTGCTGGCTCTGGCCGCTCCCGTGACCCTCATGCTCAGCTTCAGCGCCCTGTCCCTGTGGCTGGCTACCCTGCCTGGCGGCCTGGACATACTGCAGTTCTACATTTTTAAAAGCGTGAGCATTGGCGAGACGCAGTTCAATTTCGTCCAGGTCCTGCTCATTATCACAGCCTTCTTTATGGCGCGCACCGCGTCTACCAAGGGCAAGGT
>CAZJPT010000198.1:0-3681 GCA_964547835.1 uncultured Desulfovibrio sp. | reverse complement strand
CCTCGGCATGGGCGGCTACCGCGCCAAGGCAGGTGGCTAAAATCCAACTTTTAGGGTCAAGTGCACGCCATTGTTGAATACACCAAGCTGGCTTTTGCAGACAGGGAGCGCTGGGTGAGCGATCCGCTGTTTCATCCCGCACCCGTGGAGAAAATGCTTGATCCGGCCTATATCGGAGCCTGCGCTGACCGTATGGATATGGGGCGGGCGCGGACATTCACAAGTCTTCTGGATCCGAAGGGAGACACCGTCTGGCTGGGCGTGGTAGACAGGACAGGAAATGCTGTCTCCATGATACAAAGCATTTACAATGATTTTGGCTCAGCCGTGATTCCAGCCGGCACGGGCGTTCTTTTGCAGAACCGGGGTTCCTTCTTTTCGCTGGATCCCAGACATGTGAATGCACTCGAACCTGGCAAGCGCACCATGCACACCCTGAACCCGCCCATGCTGCTCAGAAACGGCAGACCATACCTTGTCTACGGTACCATGGGCGGAGAGGGACAGCCTCAGACGCAGGCAGCCCGGTTACCAGAATCATTGATGGCGGCATGACGCCGCAGCAGGCCGTTGATGGCCCGCGCTGGCTGTACGGCCGCTCCTGGGGGGCGCCTTCCAACAGCCTCAAACTCGAGCGCGGCTTTGACAGCCAAGTGTACGCGAACTTGCAAAGCGCAGCCACGATGTGGAGGTGGTCGACCGCTACACGGACCTCATGGGCCATGCCGGCGCTATCCTCATCCGCAACGGCGCAGCTGATGACGGGCCGCCAGTTCTCTGCGGGGCTGCAGATCCGCGCGGCGACGGTCTTGCCTGCGGCTACTGACGCTATGCCCACCCAGCAGCGATAAAGGCCCGGCGTGCGGTAAAGGCGTTAAAAACAGAGCAGGAACAGATACACCCCTGTACCGACTCTCATCAAAAGAAAGGCATGCTCGTGTCCTTTCAGCAGCGCTGCCTGGTCAGTCACGTTCAGCTGCTGTGCGCAGCACAGTTATCATGGTATTCACAATAAGACAGGGCAATTCCAGTGCCAGCAGCAGACTCAGAACAGACAAGGCCACAAACACACTGCGCATCTGCGACAGACTAAGGCCGTTTGTCCAGATACTGCTTGCAGGCACGGCAAGAAGCAGGACCGCGAGTCCGGCTGTGACGAGATGGAGCAGTCCCAGGGAACAGATACACCCCTGTACCGACTCTCATCAAAAGAAAGGCATGCTCGTGTCCTTTCAGCAGCGCTGCCTGGTCAGTCACGTTCAGCTGCTGTGCGCAGCACAGTTATCATGGTATTCACAATAAGACAGGGCAATTCCAGTGCCAGCAGCAGACTCAGAACAGACAAGGCCACAAACACACTGCGCATCTGCGACAGACTAAGGCCGTTTGTCCAGATACTGCTTGCAGGCACGGCAAGAAGCAGGACCGCGAGTCCGGCTGTGACGAGATGGAGCAGTCCCAGCGTAGACAGACGCACCAGTTTGTTTTCACGGCGTGTGGTGCACGCCTTAAGCCGCAGCGCCGCCCATGTCAGAACAACAATGGCACAAACATCAAGCAGACACAGGGCGGGCATGATACAGACCATGGCGACACCAAACAGCGTCCAGTCCAGCATGGGAGAAAGGACCGTGCTCATAAGGCCGCATACGGCAGACACAATGACTGAGAAAGCGAAAAAGACGCCGTAGACAAAACGTGAGCCTCTCATAGCGTTCCCATATAATTCCACATACGCACCAGCGTCTTCCAGGAGGGACCAGCCATGGCATAGGCAAAGAAAAGCAGAACTGCGTAAAGCAGGCATGGCCAGCGTATGAACCAGTACAGGCACACTCCCATGGTGAAAAGAGCACCACAGCAAAAGGCTGGTGAATAGCCAAAAAGCTCGGGTACTGCATCTGTCCAGGACTGTGCTATGGTCACAGGGTTCCAGACGGCGTCAGCGCCATCCGGGAGCAGGAAATTGCACAGCCAGACAGGCAGAAAAATTAGCAAAAGAGGCCACACCCAGCGCAGAAATAAGAAAACTTTCATGCATTTTCTATACTGCCAAACGCACACCTCCTGCAAGTGCGCACGACTCCGGTCAAACCTTCTGGTTTTGTCCCGGGGACAGACCTAATCGCCGAAATAGGCGCTGATCTCGCGCATACGTGCAGACTGGATCACCTTGAAGGGACAGCGCCTGTCGCAGTGACCGCAGCCGGTACAGGAAGACGCCCGGACAGACAGACGTGTGTAGTGATCGAGAGCCAGGGTGTCCCCTGCCCGGGCAAGGTCATAGTACTTGTTGATAAGACCTGTATCGAGGCCGGCCGGACAGGGCTTGCAGTGATTGCAGTACACGCACACGCCGCGCATGTCAGCCGGCGTCAGAGAGCTGATGACGGAATAGTCCTTTTCCTCGGGCGCAGCATCAAAAAAGCCCAGAATATTTTCCAGATCCTGCCGGTTGCGCAGTCCTGGCAGGACTGTGAGAACACCCGGCCTGTCCAGGCAGTACTGCAGGCACTGCCAGGAATTCATGGCTCTGCCAAAGGGCGAAAACGCTGAGTCAAGCAGCTGGCCGCCGGAAAATGGCTTCATGACTGTAATACCTGTGCCCATGGCCTCACAGCGGCGGTAAAGGCGCATGCGCTCGTCAGCATGTCCTCTGGCGTATTCGCCGTGCTGGCAGTCGTAGCCTGCGTTGATGCTGAACATAAGCATGTCAATTTTGCCGGTCCCGAGCACGATGCCGGCCGTAGAGGGCGTGTGGGTGGACAAGCCTATATGACGCACAACCCCCTTTTCCTTCAGAGAAAGCAGATACTCCCAGATGCCGGCTTGCACGTACCTGTCCCAATCAGCGGCTTCGTCCAGACAGTGCACAAAGCCGTAGTCAATATAGTCGGTCTTCAACTTTCGCAGCTGCCACTCTACGGAACGCTTCACGGTATTCAGGCTGTAGCTTAATCCGTATGACATGCCCTCGCCATAGCTGGCACCAAAGTGCACTTGATAGAAAACCTTGTCGCGCACGCCAGCCAGAGCCTCGCCAAACAGAGAAAAACAGCCGGACTCTGCCGTAGCCAGGTCAAAATAGTTGACGCCCCTCTCGTATGCCATGGCCAGGGTGGCCACAGCTTCACTTCTCCGGGTATACGGCAGGACGCTTGTGCCCATGCCGAGAACACTTACGCGATCTCCGGTACGTCTGTTGACGCGATATTCCATGTTTTTCCTCCTGCCGTCGACAACTGGTCCCCCGCGTCATGCCGCAAAATGACCGGAAATCTAACGGCTCCTTTGTTTTTCCGGCAGATTGTAACAAAGATAACTTTGCCATGTTACGGACAAAAAAACTCAAAAAGTTGCCCATTCCTCTCACTGGATGCGGAACGGACATTGACAAAGTCCCCCTGCATCTATCTACTGTCCTTGCGCATGGCGGCCACAGAGCCGACGCCCAGGCTGACCGACAAGAAGAGTCTCCAAAGCGGGCAGCCAGTGCCATGAAGCCGGTCCAGGCGGGAAGTATGGATACAGAAGAATCCCGTTCGTTCACCAAAAGGAGAAGTGATCATGGAATTTTCCGAACTCATCAAAAAACGTTATTCATGCAAGAAATACAGTGACCGTCCCCTGGAGACGGAGAAGCTCAACGCTATCCTCGAGGCCGGACGCGTGGCCCCGACA
>CAZJPT010000197.1:0-3736 GCA_964547835.1 uncultured Desulfovibrio sp. | reverse complement strand
CGTCTTTTCGCAGGCCGGCAGCACGCGCTGCCCGATGAGGTCGGACATCATGTGCGCCTCAAGGAGGATCTGCTTGGCATAGGTGTCGAGCAGGATGTCCTGACGAGACAGAATCTCGCGTTCGGAAAGGATGCCGTGACGCAGGAAGACGTTCATGACATCTGGATCCGTGTAGCGCTCAAGGGCGGCAACACTGTCTCTGAGATTGGGCAGACCGCGCTTTTCGGCTTCCTTCGGCCAGGCGTCCGTGTAGCCGTTGCCATTGAAGATCACAGGCATGTGTTCCTTGAACTCGCGGGGCAAGAATTCCTGCAGAGCCTGGTTCAGAGACACACCGGCAGACACGGCAGCCTCAAGCTGGGTGGCGATATCGTCCAGGGCGCAGGCCACGGCTGCGTTCAAGGCGATATTCACAGGGGCAATGGACTGCGAAGAGCCCACGGCGCGGAACTCAAATTTGTTGCCTGTGAAGGCAAAGGGGCTGGTGCGGTTGCGGTCGGACAGATCCACTGGCAGGGGTGGCAGCGTGGACACACCGATTTCCATGACGGAAGTTTTGTGGCTGCGCAGCGTGGTGCCGGTGATGATGCTGTCAATGAGCTCGGTCAGCTGATCGCCCAGGTAGACCGAGATGATGGCCGGCGGTGCTTCATTGGCGCCGAGACGATGGTCATTGCCTGCGCCTGTGGTGCCGATGCGCAACGCGATGGAGTGCAAATGCACGGCGCGCAGCACGGCTGCCAGGAAAACCAGGAACTGGGCGTTGTCCTGCGGCGTGGAGCCGGGATTGAGGAGATTGTGTCCCTCGTTGTCGCTCATGGACCAGTTGTTGTGCTTTCCGGATCCGTTCACCCCGTCAAAGGGCTTTTCATGGAGGAAGCAGACAAAACCGTGGCGGGCCGCCAAACTGCGCATCATGTTCATGGTAAGCATGTTGTGATCGCAGGCGATATTGGCTTCCTCATAGACGGGGGCAATTTCAAACTGGCCAGGTGCCACTTCGTTGTGACGTGTCTTGGCAGGAATGCCCAGCTTCATGAGTTCATGTTCGACGTCTTCCATGAAGCTCTGCACGCGGGAGGGAATGGCACCGAAATAATGGTCCTCAAGCTCCTGTCCCTTGGGAGAGGATGCGCCAACAAGGGTGCGGCCGCACATCATGAGGTCAGGGCGAAGAGCCGCGAGATGCGAATCGACCAGGAAGTATTCCTGTTCGGGACCAACCTGCGGTCTGACGCTCGTAGCCGTGGTGTTCCCGAACAGGCGAAGAATACGGAGAGCCTGCTTCGACAAGGCGTTGATGGAGCGCATGAGAGGAATCTTGCGGTCCAGCGCCTCACCAGAGTAGGAATAAAAGAAGGTAGGAACGTGGAGGGTGGATGAGTAGGGTCCCGGAATGACGAATACAGGGACGGAGGGATCCCAGGCTGTGTAGCCACGGGCTTCAAAGGTGGAGCGGATGCCGCCGGACGGGAAGGAGGAAGCGTCTGGCTCTCCGCTGATGAGCATCTTTCCGGAAAATTCGCAGATGGCCTTGCAGTCGCCTATTGGACTTAAAAATGAGTCGTGCTTTTCAGCCGTTGAACCAGTCATGGGCTGGAACCAGTGCGTGTAGTGCGTGGCTCCCTTGGAAAGTGCCCATTCCTTGATGGCTGCGGCCACGACATCAGCGATGGATGCGTCCAGACGCTCGCCGTTGTGGATTATACGTTCGAGTTTCTTATAGGCGTCCCTGGGCAGTGCCTTGCGCATCTCCTCAAGGGTGAAAACATACTCACCGAAAATTTCGTCCGGGCGTTTTCCACTCGGGCTCGTATCACTCAGTGGCGCGGTGGCCATGGCCTCGAAGACTGCCTTTGTTCTAGCGTCAGACATTTCAGCTCCCTGTCGACCAGGTGGTGCGGGTCGACTACGTGGAAAACCTGATATTCAGATTCTTTGTAGATTTCATGGTTGCGCTCCACCTGCTCACTGCGCTGGTGAAGCATGCATTTGCCATATAGGTAGCAAGACCCGTGCCAACGACGACAGATCATCCTCCCCTGCTCAAAGAAAATTTTTTTTTGCTTATTATCACAAGACTTTATTCGCAAAAAAAGTGCGCATTCCGACACACGGGGCTGGCTGAGAGACACAAATACCTCTGTTCAGTTTTTTACAAAATCGTAACTACTCTATTGCCCAGCCTGGAAACGCAATTGCGACACGTGCCGCTACAGACGTCTAACTACTTGTTAAAAGTGACTTATTGTCTTAGCTGTGTAAAATTACATTTTTGTAGATAACATGAGCCGACTGCACGCTCTCCTCGCTTCTCCACGTGTCATGGAGTAGTCAGCACATATACCAACTCACGCAGCTGTTGTAACTTTCCTTCAGAAACGCGTACCTGCCCCATCACCTCTGCCGCAGCCCTCAGTGGTTTCTAAAAAAATACAAAAATGTATCTTTTTATATGCCATGAACTCCAGTTCTGTTACCAAAAAGCGGTGTCCAGTGCCTTGCTGCAGCAATGGGGGATATAAGCCATCTGGGGGTATGCCTTGTCCGCAGCCTGTGTCTGCTCCGGCGCACGGACTCATACGCAATATGGGCGCGTCATGCCGGGTTTTTCTGCCGAGATCAGATTATCAGCAGGTGCCATACAAACGTCGACGCCCCTTCTGTCCCGCCTTAAGGAGAGGGGCAAAAGGGGCAATGTCAGATTCGTTCCGGAACCACCCGGAGCCTTCAAGACACCGACGGCGCATTTGTCTTTATGGCCGGTCCGGCCGGATGGCGTCGCACCAATCAGTTTGACTTCTTGTGCCGGAACTCACGGTAGTCAATATTATACTTTTTCAGTCGCAGTCCCAGGATGCGCTGCGTAAGTCCGAGAGCCTGAGCTGCCTTGATGATCTGGCCATTGCTGGCGTCCATGGCGTCTACAATGCAGGCCTTTTCCAGTTCGTCCAGGTGCTCCTGCAGCGTAGCGGCAATGCGGTGTCGCTGGTTCTGGCCATTTTCGCCGGCCTCCCCGAAAACATGCAGGGCGGCAGGCAGATGCTGGGGCAAGATGAGCGACTGCGGTCCCAGCAGAAGCACGGCGCGCTCCATGGCGTTCTCCAGTTCGCGGATGTTGCCTGGCCAGTCGTGACGCTGCAGCATGTCCATGGCCGCAAGAGAAAGCCGTACATCGTCACGGCGCATTTCCTTGGCAAAGCGCTGCACGAAATAATTGGCCAGAGGCAGGATGTCGTCCTGACGCTCGCGCAGGGGGGGCAGCACAATGGGAAAGACATTGAGGCGGTAGTACAGATCCCTGCGGAAGGTGCCCTCGGCTACCATTTTTTCCAGGTTACGGTTGGTGGCAGTGATGAGACGCACATCCACATGAATGGTCACTGAACCGCCGAGCCGCTCAAAGCTACGTTCCTGCAGCACACGCAGCAGCTTGGCCTGAGCCATGAGCGAGAGTTCGCCTACCTCATCCAGAAAGAGCGTGCCGCCGTCGGCCTGCTCAAAATGTCCCTTGCGCACGCTTACGGCACCTGTGAAGGCACCCTTTTCATGACCGAAGAGTTCACTTTCAATAAGGCTTTCAGGCATGGCCGCACAGTTGAGGGACTCAAACTGTCTGTCTGCGCGCGAGCTGGCCTCATGTATGGCCCTGGCAGCCAGCTCCTTGCCTGTGCCTGACTCGCCCTGAATGAAGACTGTGGCCTGGGAGCGACTCACCTGCATGATTTGGGCATAG
>CAZJPT010000196.1:0-3740 GCA_964547835.1 uncultured Desulfovibrio sp. | reverse complement strand
GCCCAGTACACAGGCTATCGGCAGGGGAATATGGTGTATTGTATCGGTCACCCACACAAGGATATTAAGCCCCATAATGACGACGAACTTCATCTCTGACTTCGTGAGCCTGCCTAGTGCATGATAGGCGTCCTCCAATTTATCCAATCCCTGCAGCACCGTGACTTCCGATGCATACACTCTGGTGGTGATGTACCAGGCTATGGGCGTCAGGATGAGTACCATGGGAATACCAAGACATGCCCACTCAAGAAATGTGATATGAACATTGGCTGTCTCCTTCAAAATGCCAATGGTCATCGCATTCATGGCTGATCCGGCTGGAGTACCTACACCTCCAATGAGACTGGCAAAGGGAAGGCCAATCATGACCGCCTTGCCAAATGAGCTTGCTCCGGGCTTGCAGCCATTTTCCTTGAGAATGACAAGAGCCATCGGAAGCATCATGGCCATAACCGGAATGTCTGCCAGAACTGTGGACAGCAGGGCACAGGCCATCATCATGTAAAAGAGCATTTTTTCAGGGGAGCCCTTTGACTTGATACTCGCAAGAAGCACGATACGTTCACTCAGTCCGGATTTCTGGAATGATATGGACAAAATGAACATGGCGAATACAAAGAACACCGTTGGGGTTGCAAAATTCCCCATCATAACAGGAACCGGAGCAATCTTGAAAACTGCCGGAAGTACTGTAAAAAGAATGGCTGCAAAGCAGATGGGGACTACTTCGGTGACCCAAGACAGCACAGCCGCCATCATAAAGACTATTGAAAGATGACCAGTACGAGTCAGTCCTTCAGGCGTTGGTAACAAAGACAGAACTATGCATACTATTGTTATTGATATTAAATAAATCAATTTCTTGTTCATTTTTATTGTTCCTATATATAGAAATAGCCATAAAACAGATTCGCTATCGTGTAAAAATTGATTTTCGTTATATAGAATTGACTATTCTAACCATTTCAGATGATGTTTTTACACTTTTTGATTATCTGCAGATGGAAATGTAAAGTTGTCCATGTAATATCTGTATGGCTGTATCGGATAATTCTCAATTGGAATGCGAACTTTAAAAAACACTGGTTCTTCACGTTCCTTGCGAACGTGTATCCAGGACAGCCACTCATCATTGTTACGCATCGGGTAATCCTCTCTGTAGTGACCCGCTCTTGACTCCGTGCGCATCAAGGATGAGCGTACAAAAAACTCGGCGCGCATAAGCATTGTCTGCGCCTCAAAGTACTTGCATAAATCCCTTGGATCCTTGGCCGCCATGGCAGCTTCCAGCTCATGGGCATAGTCAAGGCGCTTGACAGCGCGCTTGAGGCTGGCGTCACTTTTGATAAGGCATACGTCCGCTGGATAGACTATTTCCTGTGTCTCCCTGATCAGATCCTTGGAGTCTATACCCCGCTTTTTCAGAGGAGCCAGAGTTCTCTGTACGGCTTCCCTGACCTGCGTCTGTGCCAGTGGCGCACGTTTGCTATCCTTTGACTTGCGGGCCGCATTGGCGCCAGCGATGTATCCAGTTACCGCTGTTGTGCACAGAGCCCAGCCTCCCATGTAGACGCCGGGATCAAACCCCTTGCAACGGCAGACAGCATAGAGGCACGGAATCGTCGTTTCATATTCAAGATCTGTGACCGGGCCTCCACTGTGCCACATTATCTGCGGCATCCAGCGTGTCTTGCCATTAAAGAACTGCATGCCATGTTCTTTTACCAGTCGATCGTAATTGAGCTTTGCCCAGCCATGCACAGGTTCCATGAGCTTTGAATTCTCAGGTGACATGGGTGTGGTGTCAAAATAAAACGGACTTCTCCCCGCCCTTGCCTCAAAAGCCATGCCTCGTGAGTTGTAGGTTGTGTCCGTGTTCGATCCCAGCCTGGGAGAATAGTACCTGGACATAAAGTCTTCCCCGTCTTTGTTCACCAGGCGTGCACCAAGGGGAAGCAGGCCGGTCTGTCCTTCCCAGGAAAAAACGACAGGCTGTATCCAGATGTTCATGAACTCATTGTGGGACAATTCCGCCCCGGCTTTGTAGGCCAGCCATGCGCCCTCACCTGTGCTGTTGGACATGGTGATGTAGGAAGGACGCCACCCACCGCCGCCTGTGGCCAAAATTGTCGTTGGGGCCTCGAAGAGGAATGTTTCTCCGCTCTGAGTATGGAACCCGACAGCACCTGCTGCGCTTCCTTCCTGATTCTTCAGGATTTCTGTGACTGCAATGCGGCTGAGCCTTCGTACCCCAAGGCGTTCGGCTTCGCGGACAAGTGCATCACGCATACTTGGTCCGCCCGTACCATAGGGACGCACCAGGAGCATCTTCATATGGCTGAGATTGCGCTGGGGGATTGCCATGAGCTTCCCGTCTGCATCACGAGAGAACTTCACTCCCAGCCTTTCATAATGCTGAAACCTTTCGTATGACTCTTGAAGAATGCGCTTTACCAGAGGCTGGTCACAAAGGCCGTCGTAATAATAGACAACATCATTAAGCGCTTCCTCCACCGTGCAATCCTGTACACACTGAAAATCTCCGCCTGACGCAGTGCCAAGGCCGCCCCAGTCTACAGGCCCCTTGTCGACAAGCAACACGTTGTCCACATGTTCTCTGGCGCTTATAGCCGCCCAGAGACCAGAAAACCCGCCACCGATTATGAGGACGTCGGCTCGTATGTGATGATTAACGGACTGTCCCATGCCTAGACTCCTTCTCTCTCAAACACGATGGTTCGCGGCAGTTTTTCCTTAAACGGGTCAACGGTAATCGCACTCACAGGACAGGAGATCTCACAAAAGAAGCATGTCATGCAGTCATTCTTGTAGGCAGCATATGCCTTTGAACCACAGGTAACGCATCTTGTCGCTTCTAAAATCATGGTTTCATACTTGTATATTTCGTCATTTACATTCTCTTTGCGTGGTGCTGCCGGCAGATTTCCATCAGGCAGCCCCTTGTTGTAAATGAAAAGTTTTTCTACAGGCATGCTGAATACTTGTTTTTTTTCTTGCGGGCGCGACTCAAGCATGTCCCAGCCGTCTACAAAACATTGGACTGACCAGGCTGCGTTCCAGGCATCGCCTATCCTGGCTGAAATGCTCTTCCTGGAGCCTCTGACTGTACCGGCAGCAAAGACTCCATTTGTCTTTGTCGCCAGCGTGCAGGGATCCGCCACTATTTTATCACCATAAACGTCTGCTGTGGATGCAAACAGATGCGCTGTGTCTGTTCCTGTAGCAATAATCATTGCTTTGGTATGCTTTCTTCTCAGACTTGAGAAATCAAAAGCAGAGTTGTCGCTGACAGTAGTGTTCAGCACAAACATGATGCCGCACTTCCTAAGCCAGTCCAGATGATTATCGAGAAGTGACGCATCAATAGTTTCACGAAGCTTTCCTCCCGGACCTGGCGCACGCTCGTACACGGTTACGTTAAAACCGCGCATTCTCATGAAAAATGCCGCTGCCAGCCCGGTTACACCTGAACCAATGACGGCTATCTCTCCGGCGCGGGTAATACCGGGCAGATCAATGCCATTGTCCAGTATCCATCTGCCCATATAACTTTCCAACGCCGGGATATTGACGGCGGCGTCTATTTTGCTCCGGGTGCAGGTGCGTTCACAGAAATGAGGACAGAGCAGACTTGTGAGCAAAGGGAAGGGATTGCGCATAACAAGCGTGTTTGCTGCATCTTTGTGCCTGCCCTGCTGCAGCATGTGCATGCAGGT
>CAZJPT010000195.1:0-3780 GCA_964547835.1 uncultured Desulfovibrio sp. | reverse complement strand
GACTTTGGGCAAGTCCGGCAATTGAGATATTGTGAGGAGGATTTTCAAAAAAATTATAGCTGTAAAATTAAGCTGTTAGACAGAGTTAAGAGACATCGAGCAACATCCAAATCTATCTATATGACATACCTATGATTTGTCGTCAAATCATATGCGTATGCCGTGCACTCTTCTCGGAAGATGTCATACAAGAAATGATGTACGTTACACGCAGACACAGCATCTCGGCAGCACACCGCCTTTTCGAATACAACGGTCGCTGTGAGCGCCTTCACGGTCACAATTACCGTGTTGATATTACCGTCGCTGCCAATGCACTCAACAGTCAGGGGATGGTCCTGGACTTTGGGGACGTCAAGAAAATTCTCTGCAGCGTCCTGGATGAGGCATGGGATCACAGAACACTGCTCTATGACAAGGACCCTCTGTGCCGTCAGCTCATGGAGCTCACCGATGATGGTGCCGTTTGTCCCGTGCCCTTCAATCCTACGGCCGAGAACATGGCCGTCTGGCTCGGGACGAGACTCCTTCCAGAAGCGCTGCACAGGGCCGGGCTGAAGGACGTTTGTGTGACCATGGTGACGGTCTTCGAAACGGACAATAACTCCGCCACTTGGAGCCGGCATGAACAGCCTGCTGGTTAATGAGATCTTCTGGACTGTGCAGGGCGAGGGACGCAACACGGGCCTGCCCTCGGTCTTTATCCGTCTGCAGGGATGCGATGTAGGCTGTCCCTGGTGTGACACAGGGCACAGTCTCAAGGCAGATCCGCGTCACGCCCTGCCCGACAATGATCTGGCTGTTTTTGACAAGACCGGTGATGCGCCAGCCTGGACACGCGCTGACGTCACCTGGATCGTCGATGGCATCATGCGTCACTCAAATCCGGTCCGCCACGCCGTCATCACCGGCGGTGAACCCTTTCTGCAGAACGCAGACTGCCTCATCCGCCCCCTTATGGACATAGGATACAGCGTGCAGGTGGAGACCAGCGGAACGCGGCCTCTGCGCTGCCCGGATGAGGCCTGGATCACGCTGTCCCCAAAACGTCGCAAGCCGCCGCTGTCCGAGGCCTGGCAACGCGCCAGCGAAATTAAGGTCCCCATCCAGAATATGGACGACATCCTTTTCTGGACGCCCCTGCTGGACAAATGCCCGCGTGACAAAATAGCGCTGCAACCAGTCAGTCTTGACCGTCAGGCCACATCTCTCTGTATCAAAGTCTGCATGGAACGTGCGTGGCGGCTCTCCCTGCAAACGCACAAGCTTGTTGCCATACGCTGAGCGGCTGCAAGGATGCGGCTTATGGCCGGCTGCTGATAAAATCAAACGGGAAGCGGATATACTCCACATCCCGTCTGGTGTGCCCGGGGAGATTCGAACTCCCGATCTTCGGCTCCGGAGGCCAACGCTCTATCCAGCTGAGCCACGGGCACAACTGAGGCTTTTCTAGTCAGAACCTTCCCAGGTGTCAAGAAAAGGTGCGGACGCCAACACTTTCTTAAAACTTCACGCTTTCACCAGGCTTGATAACAACACATTTGCAGGACGACATCTCCTTTGCCATGAGCGTCTCAAATTCAGAAGCATCCTGGGCAAGGATGGGAAAGGTGGCGTAATGCATGGGAATGACAGCGCGGCACTTGAGCAGGCCACAGGCCATGACAGCCTGTCTGGCGTCCATGGTGTAAAAACCGCCAATGGGCAGCAATGCCACGTCAATCGAAAAAAGTTTGCCCCACAGCGCCATACCGCTGAATACGCAGGTATCACCGGCGTGATACACAGTAATGCCATCGGGCATGGTAATGATGTAGCCGGTTGGGCTGCCTGTGTCGCTGGAATGATACGCCGGAGTCATGGTTACCTTTACGCCCTTGCACTCCAGGGTCCCGCCCATATTAAAGCCGCCGCAAATGACCTGTTCCGCAGGCACTCCGGCCTCGACCAGGCGACCGGAGGTGCCCACAATACAGCCCACACTGGCCCCGGTCTGCTGACAGATCTCAACGGCTGACCCCACATGATCGCCGTGATCATGGGTAATCAAAACCAGATCCACGCCATCTTTGACAGCAAATTCCTGCATGGCCGGATTCGTGAAAAAGGGATCCACAAGGACCCTGACGGACGTCTTCTCGTCTTCAAGCTTGAAGGCAGAGTGTCCTAACCAACTGATAGTGCTCATAATATCCTCCATATGGGCAGATTGTCCGTCCCGGATGCTGCTCCTGGCTGAAAATCCACGTTGTGCAGGAATACGCTGACGCCGTCGGCAGAGAAGGCGCCGGCAAACCTGTCTTCTGTTACCCGACGGTTGAGACAAAATATGAATCTCTCCACAAAGACGGCAGCCGCGAGCACAGCCAGGAAAACTCCTTATCTCGCGGGTTATGCCTTTTATTCGCATAACTGCTTTGTGTATGCCGAATTGCGGTGGCACTTCAATCAGCAGATGAACATGGTCTGGCATCGCAGAAAGCAGGCACGCCGCAATCACTCAGCTGTCCGTCATGGCAGCGCTCTGCCACTCACAGTTATGCTCCCAGGACACATACAGGTCGCACAGCGAACTACCATCTCGCGTACGTGTCGCATCATTACAAATTGGTGGCGTACCAGTCACCAGCCAGACGCAGGCCCTCACGTGCGCTGAACACAGGCTTGTAGCCAAGCAGACGATGCGCCTTGCTGATGTCAGCAAGACTGTGACGAACATCACCGGCCCTGAAGTCACGATACACCGGCTTTACAGCAGCAGCTTCAGGCTTGTACCGCACCACTTCCTCCTTGATCAGTTCAAAGAGTTCATTAAGTGTCGTGCGCTCGCCGAAAGCCACGTTGTAGACCGTGTTCAATCCCTCCCCGGAAGCAAAGCTGGCCAGCAAATTAGCCTGCACCACGTTGTCAATATAGCAGAAGTCACGACTGGTCTCGCCATCACCGTTTATGTAGACAGTCTCACCGCGAAGCAGACTGGCAAACCACTGGGGAATGACTGCAGCGTAGGCGCCGAAGGGGTCCTGGCGGCGGCCAAAGACATTGAAATAGCGCAGCCCCACGGATTTGAGATTGTAGCATCGTCCAAAAACGTCCGCGTAGAGCTCGTTTACGTACTTTGTCACGGCGTAGGGAGAGAGCGGGCGGCCGATGCGTTCCTCAACCTTGGGCAGATCGGGAGAGTCGCCATAGGTAGATGAGGAGGCAGCGTAGACAAAAGTTTTTACTCCGGCATCTCGGGCAGCCACCAGCATGTTCACAAAGCCGGTAATATTGCAGCTGTTGCTGGTGATGGGATCACTGATGGAACGAGGCACCGAGCCCAGTGCGGCCTCGTGCAGAACGTGCTGAACATCTTTGCAGGCGTCACGGCATGTGTCCAGATCCCTGATGTCGCCCTTGATGAATTTAAACCTGGACCAGTTTTCCCTGCCCACCAGAACTTCCACCATATCCAGGTTCTTCTGATAGCCGGTCATAAAGTTGTCCAGCCCTACGACATACTGCCCCATATTGAGCAGAACCTCGATAAGATTGGATCCGATAAAGCCGGCACACCCGGTCACAAGCCAGACAGACGGATTTTTCCGCAGGCTGGCGCAAATGGCATCGTAGTTGTTCATCATCAATTATCAGCGCATGGATCCCGCTGCATGCGAGAAAGCGCCCCTCCTGAAGCAGGTTAGATGTCCGGTCGGCGTGGTCTGCCCCTCACGTTCAGTCAGCTTTGACATCCTCCCCCGCCTGAAGGCGGGGGATTCCTATCGGTAGCGGCTCTAA
>CAZJPT010000194.1:0-3783 GCA_964547835.1 uncultured Desulfovibrio sp. | reverse complement strand
GTCGTCCGTGGTAAACGCTTCGGGATGCTCCGCGAACACGGCGCACGCTCCGGGCTTTGTGCAGAAGAAGACCCTGAGGCCGCCCCAGGGGCAAAGAACAGAAAAACCTTGCTGCGTGAGACCCGCATGTCGGTGACAGCCGGGAGAATGGTGGGAAAAAAAGCGGCCGAAGCCGCAAGGGTCTGCAATAATGTGGAATTGGATGATGCCAGAACGACTGTCGACGAAGGAAGGTTTGAGTACGACAAAAGAACTGTGGCCTGGTTGGGAGTGGCAGGGGAGAGCAGATTGCCCCGGTATCAGTGAAAATCATCTCTTCCCCGAGTTCTGATCTTGACTGGACAGCCCCATGACTCGTCTGCATCATCAAAAAAAGACGCCCTCTCCAGGAGGCCCGGCGGGAGAGGGGTGTCGACGTTTGCAGTGCGGTTGCTGGTAACTCGGCCCAGGCAGGGACGTTCGGCCACAAGGTAAGCGGGCAGGGCGTCAGCACCTGCTCGTTCATTTTCCGGGCGATGCAACGAGTCGGTTTTTTCTCCGCTAATGACCGGCTGTGTGTTGCATGATGAAATGCCATACTCGTCAGGGCGTCAGGCCCTGCTGGCGTTCACTCTTATGCTCATTGCGCACCAGAAGGTAGTGGTCGTTTTCCCACACGACAGGCCCTATGCGGTGCAGCAAAAGCTCTCTGTCCTCTGGTCTGGTACTGACAATGTAGTCAGCGCCCGTGAAGAGGCTGGCATCAATATAGCCCGTGGGTGAGGCATCCACAGTATTGAGCGTGCGCTCCCACTTCCTGAGCTTGTCCAGATTCTTGACGTAGTAGAGGTAGCAGGCATCCTTCCAGCACCAGGCAAGGGGACGATGGGCATTGTAGCGTATAGCCTGCTCCTCTTTGGCGATGAATATGGTCGAGTTTGGCAGCGTGTGCGTCCTGACGGCCTCGATCATGTCACGCCTGGCAAGCTGCGGGGCATAGGCATGCTCATAGCGTGCCTCGTCCATGCTGTTCCAAATCCAGGCAAAACTGGTACGGGCCATGTCCTGCAGCCCGCCCAGGAAAAATGCTGTGCAGATTCCGAAGCAGACGAAAAGCGTGGCTCTTCCTGCCCAGCCTGTCCAGTTTCTCTCGCGGTACAAACGCAGGGCTGCGTTGCATGCTATGAAGATAAGGCACATGCCAAAGAAGGGCAGGAACCGGTGCACGCGCACCAGATCGAATTCCAGATGCATGCGTCCAAGAGCTTCACTTATCAGCTGATCCGCCACGAACAAGGCTATCACAATATAGACACCGGCTATCCAGAGCCAGATGTGGCGACAGAAAAAGCGTTCCCTTGTGGTCCCTTTGTTAAGGATGAACCAGGTGCTCAGCAAAGAAAGCGGTATGACGGGCAGCAGGGTGTACTGCCTGTAGAGCTCGAACATGCCGCTCCAGTATTCGTCGAAGTCCAGGGTAAAGCGCGTGCGCAGAATATGATCCATGTAGGCCACGTCATCGGCTGACAAAGTGACACCCGCAGAGTGGAGATAGATCATGGCGTAAGGGATGATACCAGCCACGAAGCACAGACCGCAGAAAACGAGCCAGCCGGCGTGACGACTCCAGGATGTGCCGTCAGGTTTGGCAGCGGCCATGCTCAGCCACAGGCCTGCGGCAGCAGCCGGTGCGCTCACCTGATGAATGTAGGTCATGGCGGACACGGCCAGCATGATGACGGGCCACCAGCGGGGTTTGCTGAGGCAGCGCAGCGTCCAGCATACAATGAGGCCGTAGAGGCCGTTGAAGATGACGCGGGGCGAGTAATCTTCGTAACCGGCCCCCCAGTACGTCCCCCAGGGGATCCAATAGCACATGCTCGTGAGCACACAGAAGGCCAGCGCCTTCCAGGGCGTCCCGAAAAACAGACGTCCCATGAGGTAGAAGGCGAAGTAATGCAAAAAGATTACCGGCCCGGTGAGCACGAGGTAGGCAAGTCCGTAATTGCCGTCGGTCACGTTGACGCTCAGCCAGTGCACGAATTTGATGAGCAGCGTGACGTGGGTGATGAAGTTGGCCTCGTCGGCAAAGGAAAAATCACCCGCAAACAATCCCGGATTTCCCCATGCTGCGGCGATGGAGCAGTACATGGCTGCGTCTGTGCGCAGAGAGACACCGTCCATGCTGGCGCCGGCGCGTCCGACATGGACAAGAACGGCGAACACAAACAGTCCCACGAGAATAATCAGGTCCTCTTTGAGGAACCCGCCATTTTTTTTCATAAAGTCTTCCCAGTGGGGTCACGCTGTTTCAGGCGGGCCTGATAGAGGTACTGTCCTGCAAAATGACGCGGGAAGACCGCTGTCATGACGGAACGGAAAAGGTTCGCACAGCGGGCAAAAGAACAGCGGTGAGGAGTTCTGCGTCCTGGCAGTGCATATTTGTGTTCAATGACAAAGCCAGTAAGAGACAGTGTCTGATCAATGGCCGGCAGAGTCAGGGGAGTGGCCAGACTCTTCGCCTTCAGGGCAGGAACACTGCCGGCCTCATCTTTCGCTATTGTGTCACACAATATTTTGCCTGGGGAAAAGATCAGATTGGGGCAGGAAACAAGCAGACGGATGTGCGGCTTGTTCTTCATTTTGCCTGCGCACACAGCCAAAACATTGCTGAAGGCATCCACGTCCCACGATGGACCGGGACGCAGAAGTACAAAATCGACGTGTTTCCATGCCTCTTCGGCGTCTGGCAGCAGCTCAGGCGTGACAGATGCGGTGCGGCAGTCCAGATGCTTCAGGATTGGGGGCAGAGTACTGCCGCATTGCACCAAGAGCACATGACTTCCAGCCCAGATGAGATGGCGCAACGCCTTTTCGTCAGGCAGGCAGGGATATTTGGATTTGATCCGCAGGGCAAGTCTGTCAGGCACGGGATAGCGCACGTCATTGTACAAGCCCATGAGCATGAGTCTGGCCTTGACAGTGTCCAGCAAAATGCCGGTAGAGTAGGCCAGGCCGTTCACATGACAGACTTCGTCGCCATAGAAGGTGGGGATGGGAAGTTCGAGGATGGTTCCGCCCGAAAAGATCACCTGGATGATGATTTCCGTGTCGAAATCAAAGTTGTCGCTGTTGAGCTCAAAGGGCAGACGTTGCAGACTGCTCACAAGGTACAGGCGGAAGCCGGAGTGAAATTCAGAAAGCCGCGTGCCCAGCAGCCTGTTCTGCAGCCAGGTGAGCGCAATATTGCCAAGGAATTTGTAGCGAGGCATGCCGCCGCGCAGAGCCGCGCCATTTTCCATCATGCGCGAACCGTAGACGGCGTCGGGCCGGTCCGATTCGTTGAGGAACGGAGCAAGAAGCTGGGGCAGACATTCAGGCGCGTACTGACCGTCACCGTGCACCATGGCAACGACATTGAAGTCGTGTTCAATGGCAAATTGATATCCCAGCTTCTGGTTGCCGCCGTATCCCTGATTTATCTTATTATGCTGAACAGTCACGGGACACCAGAAGGATGCACCGTGCGCCCTGGCGAGCTCCAGCGTCCTGTCCGTGCTTGAATCGTCAATAATAAGAACGGAAACGTCATAGGTGTCTGCGAGAGAACGAGGAATCCGTTCGAGCACGCTGACTATGGTCGATTCCGCATTGTAAGCGGGAATGAATATGAGAACGCGCAGTGGCATTAATAATACCTGAAAAATAACACTAAGTTATGTATCTGACAGAGGTCCTTGGTCATTTTACATATATGAAGAATTCTTGATATGGTAGCCAGCTCTTTGATGTGGCTGCATGAAA
>CAZJPT010000193.1:0-3788 GCA_964547835.1 uncultured Desulfovibrio sp. | reverse complement strand
CAAGAGCTGCCTGTTCGATGAGCTTTTAGGACCTCTCACGCTATTCCGAACTGAAGCGTCAGGCCATCTCAACTCGCGCTTAATTGAGGCTCCTGCTACCACCTGAACGGATACAGGGCATCCATGACATCGCGGAAATCACTTCGGCAAGAGCCTATGAGTTTCTTTCCAGAATCAAGGATGAGCGCGGGGCGAACGTCGCCAACAAGTATCGCAAGAATCTGCTGGCTGCATGGAACTGGGGTTCTGACTTCTTTGAGGGATTTCCACAGGTGGCACCACCATTTCTGAAGGTGAAGCCATTTCCCGTAAAGCACGGAGAGCGCTATGTTCCACCGGAAAGTGATGTCATCAAGGTATTTCAGCAGGCGGAAGGACAGGACCTGGTCATGCTGCTGACCCTGTACTTCACGGGAGGACGCAGAAGCGAAATCTTCCGGCTGACGTGGAGCGATGTGGATCTTCAGAAGGAAAAAATCAGGCTGACCGACAACAAGTCGGGGAATGGAATGGAACGGGTGCGCTGGCTCCGAATGCACCCGGAACTGGTCAAGGCGCTCAAGTGGTGGCGGGATGCCCGCCCCTGCAAGGTGGACAATGTGTTCATGCAGCTTCAGAACGACACGTTTCTGGGTCAGCCGTTCACCCAGCGCATTCACTTCATGGAGCGTCTCTGCCGGAAGGCCCATGTGAAACCCTTCGGTTTTCATGCCATCCGGCATAAGAGTGCAGCCATCACGTTCGTGAGTTCAGGTCTGAATGCCGCCTAGGTTCTCATGGGACATTATCGGGCGACCACCACGGACCGCTATACGAAGAGCGCGGGTCTGTGCACGGACCAGAGTGAAATTCTTTCGGCTCTGGGAGGCAGCGGCATCGGGCAGGTGGTAGAAGACCTGCTTAAAACAAAAATTCCTCAAGAGAAGGTCTCCTGAGGAAAAATTGTAACCCAATTTTTGTAACCCAAAAACTGAGCTGCTGTAGCCTATTGAAATTTTTGGCGTCCCCAAGGGGATTTGAACCCCTGTTGACGGCGTGAAAGGCCGGTGTCCTGGGCCGACTAGACGATGGGGACTTTTGGCTGGGTTACAAGGACTCGAACCTTGATTCTCGGAGCCAGAATCCGATGTCCTGCCAATTGAACGATAACCCAACAACGAAGAACTTGTTTACGCTACAGAGGGCGGGGTGTCAACGTTTTTTATCAAGAAAAATCATTTTGCCTCGCCCTGGAATTGTCAGGCCCAGATGACGAGATTGGTGTCAAAAAGATTGCACAGGCCGGGCGCCTTGGGGAGAATGCGCACGCCATAGGCCTGGCGGCCGTTATTCCTTGTCACATAGCTGCAGCTGTACACCAGGCTGCCGTCCGACGTGCTCCTCTCGTAGTGCAGATGCTCTACGGTAGGTCTGGTCGTGAAGTCCGTGCCGTCAAAATTGCCGATAACCAGCTGCACATCAAGTTCCTCGCGCTTCATCTGGCCTGGATCAAAGCTCAAGGTCACGTAGATGGTCTGTCCGGCCTCTATGGTATCGCCGTCCATACCGTCAATCCGTAACAGTCCGGTGTGTATGGTGTTAAAGCGGGCAGCCAGATCCTTTTTCCATTTCACCAGCTCCCTGATGATGGAGTAATTCTCCTTGCGCAGGGCGTTATGACGTTCGGCCAGGGGCGCATAGTATTCGTCCATGTACTGGCGCACCATGCGGTTGGAGTTGTACACGGGAATAAGTGTCCGCATGGATTCCTTCATGGCCTTGATCCAGCGCACCGGCAGACCGTCCTGGTTACGGTAGTAGTACAGCGGCACCACCTGTTCCTCGAGCAGGGTGTACAAGGCTTCGGCATCCGTATAGTCATTCTGATTGTCGTCAGCAGTGAGCCTTGTCTTGACCGGGCCTATGGTCCAGCCGTTTTGACCGTTGTAGCCCTCGCACCACCAGCCGTCGGAGATGGACAGGTTGAGCACGCCATTGACAGAGACTTTCTGACCGCTGGTGCCTGAGGCCTCGTACGGTCTGCGTGGCGTGTTCAGCCACACATCGCAGCCCTGCACCAGGAGACGGGAGATGCCCAGCGAGTAGTCTTCCAGGAAGAAGATACGTCCAAGGAAGCGCTTGTCCGTGCAGTGCTGGATGATCTGCTGCATGATGTCGATACCCTGCGTGTCGGCGGGATGAGCCTTGCCGGCAAAAACCAGGGCTACGGGATGCTTGCTGTTGTTGAGGATGTTGTCAAGGCGGTCAAGGTCAGCGAAGAGCAGGTTGGCGCGCTTGTACGGCGCGAAGCGTCTGGCAAAACCGACCAGCAGCACTTCCTGGTTCAGCTTGTCAACAGCGAAGCGCGCGCTCTGGCGATCTTTGCCCAGCTTGCGGAAAAGTTCAGGCGTAGTCTTGCGGATATAGTCGAGAAGGATAGTGCGCTGCAGTCTGTGGGCGCGCCAGAGAACATTGTCCGAAATGGAATCGAACTTGTACCAGGCCTGAGCGTTGGCATCCAGATCAGTCCAGTTCTTGCCCAGGGTGCGGGAGAGCAGGCTGCAGATTTCGCTGCCAACGTTGGAGGGCATATGGACGCCGTTGGTTACGTAGCCGATGGGCACCTCGGAGACAGGTACGCCAGGCCACAGCTTTTTCCACATATGTCTGGATACGTCACCATGCAGGCGGCTTACGCCGTTGGCCATGCTCGAGTTGCGCAGCGCAAGGATGGTCATCTCGAAGGTGTTGCCCTGACCTGAGCCGTCCTGGCCAAGGGCCAGGAATTGCGCCATGGACAGGCCGAATGCTGACGCGTAGTGACTGAAGTATTTTGACATCAGATCAACGCTGAAGCGTTCGTTGCCGGCATCTACCGGGGTGTGCGTGGTGAATATGCAGCTCGAGCGCACGATTTCCCGGGCCTCTTCAAAACTCAGTCTGGTTTCATTCATCACGTCACGGATGCAGCGCAGAATGAGGAAGGCCGAATGCCCCTCGTTCATGTGCAGGACAGAGGGCGTGATACCCAGCAAATGCAGCAGGTCCATGCCGCCTATGCCCAGCAGAATTTCCTGACGGATGCGGAAATCGCGGTCAGCGACGTAGAGATGATCCGTTACCTTGCGGTCATCAGCCGTATTCTTGGGCACGTCGGAGTCAAGCAGATACAGGTCGATGGTGCCGACACGCATGCGCCAGACACGGGCGTACAGCCTGCGGTCGGGGAGCTTCACGCTCACCTCCAGGGGCTCGTCCGTGTGCGAGCGCACCTCCTCAACAGGCAGATCAATGGGCGAGTTGAACACATAGCTGGCAATCTGACGGCCATCCCTGTCAATCTGCTGCTTGAAATAGCCATAGCGGTAGTACAGACCTACTGCCACCAGGGGAATGTTCAGATCACTGGCACTCTTCAGATGGTCACCCGAAAGTATGCCCAGACCACCGGAATAAATCGGGATGGACTCGTGCAAACCGTATTCTGTGGAGAAATAGGCTACCGGGTTGCTTGTCGACACGCATCTCGACTCATTTTTGGGACGGGCCATGTACTCGTCGAAAAGCTTCATCGTGTCATCGTAGAGACCGAGATAGGCCGGATCGCAGGCTGCCTGCGTGAGGGTGTCCATGTCGGCGCTCTCAAGGCACTTGATGGGGTTATGGCCACTGCTCTGCCAGACTTCTGGAGCAAGATGAATGAACAGCTCCCAGCAGTGGGGATTCCAGGACCACCATACGTTCCAGGCCAGCTCGCGCAGACGGTTGATGCGCTTGGGCAGAGGGGCGCAGGAAGCGAAGGCATGCAG
>CAZJPT010000192.1:0-3789 GCA_964547835.1 uncultured Desulfovibrio sp. | reverse complement strand
CAACATCACAGGAAGCGAATCATGGTAACATTGGAAGCCATTCTCGCCAGAGCCAGCGAACGTAGCATACCGTCGGGTGGTGGCAAGCGGAGGCAGTGCCGGGATGGACAGCATGCAGGTCAGGGATCTGCCTGTATCTGGAGCACAAAGCCGTTCTGATGGGGGCCGTAAGGGCAGGCAAGCGCAAGCCCATGCCTGTCCGCAGATCTGTCTTCCGGACTCCTGCATATGAGGGCCGCAAGGAGTTGCTTAACCTTCCACCACGGGTCCGTACGGTGGATGTTGTGGGAGGACGGGGCGAGCAATCGGCCCTCCTGCCCGATCAGGAGGGACAAAAGCGCAGGCACAACAAGGAAAAAAACAGGCTGCATCTGTCAATGATCACGGCCATTGCGCCAGTCGCACTGTCTCAGGCACACAGAGATTATCGGCCATGAGAGAGCTTTTCTGCCAGGGTCTGGGATCTGACGAAAAAGCCAGGTTTTCTGGAGTGTAATACAGGAAAAGAAGGGAACAACACAAACTTCGTTATTGACTTTGACAACGAATTCCATTTCCTGTACTAAAGATGCCGGCCAGGGAAGGAGTTTTCTTATTCCGCGCCGGACGAAACGCCTGGCGCGGTCCTGCAAGATTGGCGAGGTCGGTTGTGCGTCTGGGTTTATTGAGGTTTTCACCATGAATCAGGAAGTTGTTATCGCAGTCATCCTTATCGCCTGCTGTGTCGGCCTGTTCATCCATTACCGCAATAGCGTGAAGAGCAAGTCGTGCTCATGCTGCGGCTCCACAGGCAAGAACAAAAAGTGACGAATACTGGGAGAGTTCCCGTATTCGTCCCACCGGATGTGACGAAGGGCGACACACGCCGCCCATCGCTGACATCAATCAGAGCAGTCAGAGCATTTTGCGTCTTTTGTACATGTGATGTGCGATAGCACCTGTGAACAGTGCGCCTGCAGCGACATGTACCGCTTTGGACCTGGTGAGGCAGGCCGCAATGCAGATGCCGAGCAGTCCCAGCATGAGCGCGTTTTCCGGTTTCATTACGGGAAAGTGCTTGCGTTCTATGGTTGTGATAGTGGACGACATTATGCGCCTCCATTGTTCTGCGCTCGTCCCCGTCGCATTCATGCACGACGGACAGACGCGTGGGTCTGGGAAGTTTACGGACTCCATCCGGCGGCCGTAGTTGAACAAGATGTTCAAAAACTACGGATACACCTTCAGAAAGCCAGTGACATATGATGTCGATGAATGTAACAAATCACGATCATCTTGACAAATAGAAAAAAATAAAATCTGATTTCATTTTATAACTCAGAAAATTTATCATCCAGGCATGCATTTCATACACAACAAAAAAAATTTCAGAAGGCATCCGCACAGGACGCTTTTAACCATCAAATTGTAAATGATAAAGGAGAGTTATCATGTCTGACTCCATATCTCTACGCAGACTCCACGTTGGCGAGTCCGGACAAATAATAACAGTGAATGCACCAGGTGAATTAAACCGTCGTATCAGAGACATGGGACTTACTCCAGGCACTCGCGTCAAAGTCGTCGGCCGTGCTCCGCTGCGGGATCCCGTGGCCTTGCGTCTTTCCGGCATTACGATTATGTTACGCAACAAGGAAGCCGATTACATCTCGGTTGCGAGATAAAAAGAGAAATATAAAATCTCTTTCAATTAAATTACATCCGGCTTCCAACATTACCGGAGGAAGTATTATGAACAACACTCTGAAGTACGCTCTGATTTTTGCCGGTGGCATGGCTGCCGGCCTTATCTGCAGCATGGCCGTCAACCGCGGCGTCCTCAACATGAAGCCTGTTGCTGCCGGCCTCATCAGCCGTGGTATGGATGTGAAGGATGCCATCTCCAACTGTATCGAGAAGACCAAGGAAGACGTTCAGGATCTGATTGCTGAAGCCAAGGCTGATCAGATGCATCGCAAAGAACAGAAGGCCTAGTCGAGGGGTTTGTACGTGAATTTCGTTATCGTCCATGAACTGCGTGGAGCTTTTTCCGACGGGAATTGCGTCTGTGCCGGTCGTATGCGCTGTCGTTGTGATGAGAAGCTCACTCTTGAGGAGGCGACAACACTCGCTGATTCTCTCGACGCCGTCGAAGGCGTTGTGGGCGTCTCGGTGAATCCGTTCATCGGGAGTGCGCTCTTCTACTACGCTGATGACTCGGCCAGATTCGAGGCTTTGCAACGAATCGCCGCCTGCGGCGACGAATTTACTGCCGCGAGATGCGAGCCCGGCTGGCATGGCGATGACCTCGCGTATCCCAAGGCCGAAGGGCCTGTGGCGGCTGCTTTCGAGATTATCCGTCATTACGCCCTTCGGCCCTTCCTTCCCTGGTGGTACAGTATTCCGTCTGCCATCATTCATGCCATTCCCTTTGTCTTCCACGGCATCAAGCAGCTGCTGAGCTTGCGGTGCAATGTTGCCGTGCTTGACGCAAGCGCCATCGTAGTCTGCCTCGCCAGACGCGATTTCCGCACGGCGCGCACACTTACCCTCCTGCTCGGCATAGGTGACGCCCTTGAGTCCTGGACAAGGCAGAAATCTCTGTCTTCCCTCACGGACAGCCTGAACATAGGCGTCGATGCTGTCTGGGTGCGCAAGGACGACGGCACCGAAGTGCTGACTCCTCTCAAGGCTCTCAATAAGGATGATGTTGTCATTATCAATGCCGGCAGCAACATTCCTGTAGACGGTGTCATCGTGGACGGCGAGGGCGTTGTCAACCAATCCTCCATGACCGGCGAGCCCATAGGCGTGATGCGCACCATTGGCCATTCCGTTTTTGCCGGCACAGTGATGGAGGAAGGCAGTATCTGCGTACGCGTCACCAAACTCGGCGACGAGACTCGCTTAAAGCAGATTGTTAATTTCATTGAGGAATCGGAAGCGCTTAAGGCTGGCATTCAGGGGCGTTTCGAGCGCATGGCGGACATGGCTGTGCCCTTTACCTTCGGGCTGGCGGGACTTGTCTACCTGCTGACGCGCGACTTTATCAGAGCAAGTTCCGTCCTGCTTGTGGACTACTCCTGCGCACTCAAGCTCACCACCCCGCTTACAGTCCTCGCTGCCATGCGCGAAGGCGCCATGAATAACGTGGTCATCAAGGGCGGCCGCTATCTCGAGGCGCTCAGGGACGTGGATACTGTTGTCTTTGACAAGACCGGGACGCTGACCAACGCCACGCCGCGTGTTGCCAGTGTGGTTCCTGCGCCAGGCTTTGACGCTGACTCTGTGATGCGCGACATGGCCTGCCTTGAGGAGCACTTCCCGCATCCCGTGGCCCGCGCTGTGGTCCGCGCTGCAGAGGAACGCAATCTTGGTCATCCCGAAGAACACGACAAGGTGCAGTATATTGTCGCGCACGGCGTCTGCTCCATGCTCAGGGGTGATAAGGTCGTTGTTGGCAGCCGGCACTACGTCGAGCATGACGAGGGTATTGAACTGACACCTCTGCATGAGGCCATTGAACGCGAAACCAGCATGGGTCGGTCCCTCCTCTATGTGGGCAGAGGCGGTCGTATAGCCGGGCTTGTGTCCATAGAGGATCCGCCGCGTCCCGAGGCAAAATCCGTTATTGCCTCCCTGCATGAGTCTGGCATGCGCATTCTGATGATCACTGGCGACGACGAGCGCACGGCCAGAGCCATTGCCGCCCGTCTGGGGATTGACGAATACCGTGCCCAGGTCCTGCCTACAGACAAGGCCGATGTAGTCCAGCAGCTCATCAGCGAGGGTCGTCACGTACTCATGGTC
>CAZJPT010000191.1:0-3789 GCA_964547835.1 uncultured Desulfovibrio sp. | reverse complement strand
TAAGCCCGTGCAGGTTGTCGAGAGGCAGGGAAGGCATCAAGGACTTGGAGTACTTCAAAAGCTCGATTTCACTCTCCACAAAGTTTTCGGGGAGGACGGCTTGAAGCTTGGCGGTTTCTTCATAACCGTTTTCGACGATGGCAATGCCGCCGATAACGGGGGTCTTCTCCATGATGATCTTGGAGACTTCAACGAGCAGACGAGGCAGCTCTGACTGGCCAAGGCTGTGGAACTGGGCAGCACCCATGGGGCCACCAAGACCGACGACCAGCATCTTGCACATACCGGACTCGACAGCACCCTTGAATGAAGTATGGGTTTTGACGCGGTTGATGGGGATAATGGCATCAACCTGGAACGCGGATTCAAGCACGTAGGCTTTCAGTCCGTCAGGTGTTTCGCCTATATGACGGCACTCATCGCAGCAGATAACCTTGATCCCGAAATTGGATTCGGTAATACCCAGAGAGTCGAGAACTTCCTTCTGACCTGCCGCAGTTCCACCACCGTGAGAGCCCATGGCAGCCATGAAGACAGGAGTAGCCTTCTGCGCCTTGACTCCGTCAACGACAACCTTCAGCATGGGATTAAGATTGTTGATGCCGCGGCTGCCAACAAGGATGCCGACCTTCTGGCCGGGTTTGATGCGATCTTTCAGCTTAGCAAAGGCCTCGCCCATAGCCTTGACGGGATCGTCCACTTTGGGTCTGGGGAATTTTTGTCTGATATGGGCAAGCGGGGGGAGAGGTTTGCGCGTATTGGCGGAGGTGGGCTCATTGTCGCCGGGATAGGCATGGACTTTCTGAGGGGAAAGAATAGATCCAGCCACGGCGGCTGCTGTTGCGACAGCAGCTGAAGTTTTCAAAAGATCTCTTCTGGAAAAGGTATTATCCATAAAATCTCCTCTCTCGGGCTGTGTGTTGTTTAGTGTCATTTATTTGTTTCGGGGGATATGCACACAGCACCCTTATATTTATTAAAATAAAATTACTGAAAGTGTCAAGATTTGTTATAGTAGACGCGATAACTTATTGTGCTTACGATGGCTGTTTCGTTGCGGTAGGGACGCCCATTACTGCTGTGAAATTTAGAGGAGATCTCAAAACTCTAGATACACCATCTTAACACATTGCTTTTATGTACAGCATTGTGCGATTTGAGATGTCCTCTTAATATATCAGACGGCATATCCGGCCTCACGAAGCAGGATTGATGCATTCCAGCCCGTAGAGCCTGGCCACGATGTGCTCGACACGGCATTCGCGGGCGTCCCAGTCTCCAGTCGGGCCTTTTGCCACTCTGTGCAATCAGGGCATTTGGTGTTAGAAAACGCATGCGGAAGAGAGCCGTTGTCATTATGTGCAAGGAGTGACTTTTGAACCGGACAAGGAAAGGCATAAGCGGGGAGACAGCGCGCCGATCGTCAACCCAGGATGCCGCTGTGCGTGCGCCCATATCTGTTCCCGCCGATGCAGTCCTGTACTTAGCGGAAAAACACAGCATAGCTCTGGCCCTGGCCGATGCCCTGCCCGGGCGGGCAGTAAAGAAAAACGGCTACATCGTGTGTGGTACCGCTGTCATCACCTGGCTTTCCGGTCATCTGCTGGAGCAGGCTCCTCCCGAGGCTTATGATCCGGCCTTTAAAACCTGGTCCAGGAGCACGCTGCCCATCGTTCCTGAGCGTTTCAAGCTTCTGCCCCGTGGTGGACGCGCTGGCGAGCAGCTTGCTATCATCAAGTCGCTGCTCAAAGTCTGTCCATCGGCGGTCAATGCAGCTGACTTCGACAGGGAAGGGCAGCTGCTGGTAGATGAGGTGCTGGAGCTGTTTTCGTACCGCGGCCCGGTCAAGCGTCTGCAGACACGTGCTCTGGACGTGGTGTCTTTGCGCCGCGAGCTCAGCCGCATGCGTCCCAACGAGGAGTTTGCGGGGCTGCGCGATGCGGCCAGAGCACGTTCGCGCCTGGACTGGCTTGCCGGCATCAATTTGACCAGAGCCATGACTCTGCAGGGGCGTGCCCAGGGCTTTCACGGCCTTCTCTCCTTAGGGCGTGTGCAGACGCCCACTCTCGCCCTCGTGGTGCGGCGCGACGAGATCATAGAAAATTTCAAGCCCAAGCCCTTTTACAAGCTGCGCTGTCGTTTTCGTCACGTCAACGGCCCTGTGGACGCTGAGCTCGTGATCACACCTGGCATGATTGGGGCGGACGAGGAAAAGCGTCTCGTGGATAAGGCCGTGGCCTTGTCCCTGTGCGAGCAGGTCAGCGGTCAGCCCGGTGTGGTTGCTGCTTCTGAAAAAAAGCTCATACGTGAGCAGCCGCCCCTGCCATACAATCTCACCGAGCTTCAGAAGGAGGCCTCTGCCAGATACGGCATGGGCGCACAGGCTACCCTGACTGCGGCCCAGAGTCTGTATGAGGCCAAATTCATTTCCTATCCACGTACGGACTGCCAGTATCTCCCTGCGGAACAACTGGCTGATGCGCCTGACGTTTTACATGCCGTGGCTGCCTTCGAGGGAATGGCAGACATGGTGGCCGCCTGCGACGTGACACGGCGTGGCTCCGTCTGGAACAGCGCTAAAGTCACTGCTCACCATGCCATTATTCCCACCGTTGTGGAGGCTGAAGGGCTGTCCGAGGCACAGGCCAGGATCTATGACATGATTTGCCGTCGCTATGCCTGGCAGTTCATGCCGGAGCACGTCTTCTACCGCACCCGTGTGGACATCAACTGCATGGATACCCTTTGGCGCGCCAGCGGACGCGTTGAAGTAAGTCCGGGCTGGACGGCTTTCAAGCCGTCGCAGAAGAAAAAAAAGGATGACGGTGATGAGCCTAGGGATGTTATTCTGCCGGAGGTCGCCAAGGGCGACGCTGTGACTGCCGGCAAGGTACGCATCAAGGAGGCCATGACTACGCCTCCTGCACGATTTACAGAAGGCACCCTGGTCGACGCCATGGAAAATATCCAGCGTTACGTGAGCGGTGCCAGCGCTGAGGATCAATCCATTCTTAAAAAGACCGAGGGACTGGGGACTGTGGCCACAAGAGCCGCCATTATCGGGACGCTCTTCGACAGACACTATCTTGAAAAACACGGCAAGTCGCTGCAGTCTACCCCCTTGGGACGGGATTTGGTGCGCAATTCGCCAGGTGTCATCAAGGATCCGCTCATGACTGCGGATATGGAGCGTCAGCTCTCTGAGATACAGGAAGGCCGCCTCAACCCGGACACCTTTGTAGCCGGTTACGCGTCTTCACTTCCTGGAGTCATCCAGCAGATCTTCGAGACCCGCGAGGGTTTCAATCAGGGGGAAATTCCCGCCTGCCCTCGCTGCGGAGGGAAGCTGCGGCGGCAGAGAACTGCCCGGGGGAGCTGGTACTGGACCTGCCTGGCTGCGCCGGAATGCGATTTCAAGGCCGCTGATCGGAACGGCGTGCCTTCTGTGCGCGGGAAAGCCGCAGCGGCCGCCACGAACGGTGAGGGCAAAAACTGTCCACGCTGCGGCAAAGCGCTTGTGAAGCGCAACGGGCCGCGTGGTCCTTTCCGGGGGTGTTCGGGGTATCCCTCCTGCCGCTACACGGCATCTGATGCAGAAGGCTCTCCAGAGGCTGGAGCTGGCAGAAAGGGTGACGCCCAGACTCCGGATAAGGAGTACGACGCACGGCCATCTCCGCGAGAGGCGGTGCGCCGGATGCCGGATACCGTGTCCGCGATGCCTGGCAACAACCGGAGACCGGAACAGCCCGAGCAACAGGAGAGTCCCCCTGAAGAGCGCTCCAGAGGGGA
>CAZJPT010000190.1:0-3793 GCA_964547835.1 uncultured Desulfovibrio sp. | reverse complement strand
ACAGGGTATCAAGCGGCATGCAGGCAGGGTGGGCTTCTGTATTCTTAGCTGTATTCTTAAAGGAGTACATGCATTTTCTTCATGAAGCTCATGCTGATGCCCTGGTGGTGTCAAATTGTTAGTATCTTGAGTTAATTTTAATATTTTTTTTCGTGTATTACTGTAAAAAAATTCAGATAGTACCCCCCCCGTGCATAATTGCGGCAGCAGCTGTCCCGCAGGCGCGAGAGAAATAGCCTTTGTCTGTGTTGCGTTCACTTGTCCGCTGCGCTAAAAAGATGCTGTATTTGTGAAGGTATATGACTATCCTCTCCGTGCGGGTAATGCGCCGGCGAGTCCTGAGTCTGTTCTCTCAGCCTCTTGTCAGGGGATCCCATGCAGCAGCGCTTTATCAAACCAGCCTTTTTTATTCTGCTTTTTCTGGCAGTTGTTTTTCTTGCCCTGAGCACCGGACGCGGCAGCAGTCTGCTCGAAAGCGGCTATCACATGGGACGCTTCGCTGACTATTCTGCGACCATGCCCGCAGTATCGAGCCTGCTGATGACAGGTCTGGCGCTGCCAGCCCTGTTGTGCTTTCTTGTTCCAGACGCTCAGGCCATTGTTATTATGGTTTCGCTCATGGGCTTCTGGCCCGGACTGATAGCGAGTACGCTGATACTTGTCCTTGGCGGCGGAATTGCCTGCGCTATTACCAAGATGCTCACCCACGGCGCTATGCGCCGCTGGATGGCTGCGAGGCGGGCCAGGGGAAGGATTTATGCCCGCCGCGGATCCCTGGCAACAGAATACTGCCTGCTGATTACGGCTCTTCTCTTCTTATTTTCAGCACCGACAGTGCTGGTCGGCATGCTCCTTGGTTTGTGCGGCATGCGTGTCAAGGCTTTCTGTCTTGCCGCCTTCCCCTGGCTGGCCGGCCGCGTAGCCATGACCGGATTGGGTGTAAGCCCGGCGTCGTTCCTTGAACTCATTATCCTGGCTTTTTTTGGCACCATTGTCATTGTGGTGTACCTGCTCTGGGTGCGGGATCTTTTCTCGCGGCGCATGACGGCGGACAGCCTGGACGGGCCGTCCGTGCTGCCTGTGCGCGGTCGCAGGAATACACACGCTGCCGAGCCTGTGCAGGTGGAAAAGCTGACAAAAGACGCTTCACCCAATGTGCGTGTCCCTGAGCCTCGCGCACTGGGCAGCGCTCTTGTTGTCTGTGTGCGTGACGATGATGAGCGCGAAGTGGCATCCCTTGTGATGGAGGAGGCGCGTGCTGCCGGCTGCCGCGTGATTGCCTGCCGCCTCAATCCTGAAGCCAGACCAGCCGATCAGCTGGCTGGTGCAGGTTTTGCTGAGCGCCAGGAAGTGGTCGATCTCGACGAGCTCTTCTCACGTGGATTTGGGGAAGGCGCAAAGTATGTTCTGGCGGTGCGTGCCATCACCCCCTTCCTGCGTCGTGAACAGTTCAAGGAGGCTGTGCAAAGCCTGTCCGCAGGCTGCGGTCTGGTATTCGGAACCTGTGAGGAGGTCTCTTATCTCATCGGTATTGCGCAAAAGAATAACGGGCGAAGCTATGAGCCGGGCCAGCTTCAAGGCTGTGATTTCACCGCTGACGTTGCCTTTCTGCTGGCCGGTCTGTCTCCGCGGCCGCGCCGTCTGACGCCACTGCCGCCCGACACCAGCCTGCGTCCCTATCTCTCCATCTTCATTCTTTCCGACGGTCCGCGCTCCACTATCAGGGCCACCCTGCGCGTCTGCCTGCGTCATCCCTGGACTGAGTGTGTTGTTCTCGTAAAAAATCCGAACAGTCCCGAGGCCAATGAAATAAGAAAGTACGGTGCCAGAGTGCTGGCCATCGAGGCTGCCGCAGCCGACGGACTCAACCGTGCCGTAGCCGGGACAACAGGGCGCTGTCTGCTCTTTTTGCGAGATGGCGTGCTGCTGCCCCGCGATTTTGATCAGGCTGTGTGGTTTACCCTGTGTCAGGAAAAATGCCGCGTCGGCGGCTTCAGCCTGCCCCTGGTAGTGCCGTCCGTGCGTCGCACCATCCGCTGGCTGGGCACGGCCGTGCATCCTGGCGCCTTTTCCGGACCTGGCTTGAGTCAGGGTGTATTTCTGAGTCGTTGTGACTTTGAGACCTTTGGCGGCATAAAGGGGCCGGACATTGCAGAGGCACTGGCTGCCTTGGTTGAGCGCGCCGGACAGTCCGGACGCGTCATCCTGCATAACGCCCGCGTGCGTTTTCTGGATTCGGCAGTTGATGAAACCCGTGAGACAGAGGGCAGTGGGACGGCATCTTCCGGAAGCGGAGGCATTGCCTGGATTCTCGCCCAGGCACGCGGCCTTTTTACAGGCAAACTTGGGACCGGGCTTTTTGGCAGGAGCAGGGGGAACGATCCCACGGATGAACGTGCTGCCGTGCTGGATCGCCTGAAGCAGGAAGCCAGCACCATGGTGGCGTCCTGCGATCACTGCGGGCGCTGCACGCATGTGTCACCCATGCTGCACAGCCACGACATTGATTTGCGTGAGCTGGCAGCCCACCCGCTGCTCGCCTGGCACTGCTTTATGTGCGGTGCCTGCACGTCGGTCTGCGGCAAGGGGATAGACGCCATAGCTCTGGCCCGTCTGCTGCGACGCGTGCACGTCACCGCTCACGGCGACAGGCTTTCCCGTCCCGGACACGCCCGCACTCTCATGCTGGCAAAGCTCGTTCCCTTCTACACCCGTCGCGCACGGCCAGGCATAAACCTGTTGCTCGAGCCCGATTTTCTTGCCGCCTTTCCGCGTACTGCCGCGGAGATGGCCAGGCGTCTCTGGAATGCCGGTATGGGGGTCATCGTGGCCGACAGCGGCGCCCGCCTTGCGGATCTGGGCATGGACAAGGCAGCCAGAGCTATGGTGGAGCGATTGCGGCGCACAGTGCAGGACAAGGGCGTAACCGGGCTGTGCATCACGTCGCCTGTGACACTGCGCTGGCTCATGGCCACAAACATTTCCAGTGAGCCAGTCCTGGCGCAGGCTGAGAGCCTTGGCCTGGCGCCTCTTGACATGACCGGCAAAAAGCTGCTGGTGCCCTGTGCAGACAGGGAGCGCAAGATTTTCCTCAAGACACTGGCCCCCTGGCTGCGGGGTGAGGTGAGCGAGCTGGAGGCCCCCTGCTGTGGCGCCGGCGGTGAAGCAGCTGTTCTTGAGCCTGGCGGTGCATCACGTCTCAGGAAGATCATTGGCGAGGAAGCGGGCAGCGACATTGTGCTGACAAGTTGTGCAGCCTGCGCCCGCTCCCTGGTGAGCGCCGGCATTGCCGCGGAATATGACGTCGCTGCTCTTATGGGTGTCAAGGAGCAGGCCGTTACCGGTCCGGCCCAGATCAGGGCTGTTATTAACAGTATGTCTGCCATATCCGCTCTGGGTGGCAAAAAAGAGGAGCGCATGCTCTCGCCGCTGCCAGACGGCGAAGAGAAAAACAGGTTCACGCCCTGGCTGCGTCCCGTGCGTCTTATCAGGAAAAGGAATAAGGCCGTGCAGACTGTTGCATGCGAAGAAAAGCCGTCAGCTGAAGACGCAGTCAGCGCAGAGGAGTCTGTGCCATCCGCTGTTGTGGATAGCGTTCAGGTTGCGTCCTCATCCCGGGACGGGGACTCTGCCGGGGTAAAGCCGGCGCTCCAGGATGCTGCTGCCTGCCCGGGTGCAGCGCCTGCTGCGCAGGCCACGGCGTCAGAAATCAGGGACGAAGGCACTGGCCAGGCGTCGGACAAGTCTGATGAAATGTCAGCTGCCAATGTGTCTGAGGATATGGTTTCGACTA
>CAZJPT010000189.1:0-3864 GCA_964547835.1 uncultured Desulfovibrio sp. | reverse complement strand
ACCGTGACAAAAGTCTGACTCGGGGCAATACACGTGGACGAACCGTTAGCCACAGTGCCCATGGCGTTGCAGCCGCCAGTACTTGTCAGTCGCATGCAGCAGGTTCCGCCAACAATGAGGGCCGTACTGCCCACATACCAGCAGTTGGCTCCCTTGATGACGTGTGAAACTAAACCCGTAGCCGTGCCCGCCTCATCACCCGAGGACAGTGTCAGGCTGGCACTCTGGTTAATGGTAGGAGTTCCCCCCATGAGCGTGGTCATGCAGGCCGCAGCACACATGGAAGACATGGCGATATTTGGATAAGGAGTCGCAACCGGCCCTACAGCGGTAGGTGTCAGGCACGTATCGGGGGTGCCCATGGTCTGTCCCGATCCCATTGTGAGTGCGTACATAGATGCTCCTTGTGAAGGGGCTGTTTTAAGAAATATGCACCTGGGGCGCATCAATGCGTGCGAGATCGCGGGCCAGCTGCGTTACGTTGCCTGCCTGGGTGAGACTGCTCTCCTCAGCGCAGACACGGACGTTTCGGGCCTGCACCTCGTCGTCCTCACGGACCAGTCGATGCGAATTACCGTAACGGCCGAGCAGTTTGTCAAAGCTCTGTTCGAGGCGTTCTCCGGCAGTGCGAAGTAGTCTCGTCATAACTGTGCACGCACTGACTGTAACGCTGGCATCTGCGGCGCGCACGTCAAGGTTTGCTGTTTCGACACTTGTACCAGGGGACGTGACGCTTACAGCAGTCGCGCTGTCCAGCTTGATTGGCAGGGGAGAGCGCAAGGATGCGCCGTCCGGAAAGTCAAGAATGGCTTCCTCCCGCACACGGACAAGCACAGCCAGCACAAAGGCCCGGCCGTCAGGCAGTGGAGTAAATAACACCTCGTCACCCTCCATCGGGCGAATGAGGCACGAGGCGGCAGTCATGGCCTGCCAGACACTGTCACGGCAGGTAATTACAAGATGATCGTTGCAGCGTCGTGTAATGTGACCGGTTTCAAGAACTGGATTTTCCATCCCTTCGGGAAGTGTATAAGCTTGAGCTGTTTGCATGGTGTATTCCATCCTTACTAAGCACCCCTGTCCTCGGGCAGCTCACTGGGCCAGTCCTCACTGCGGGCACGTTCAGGATCGTTTTCGCGGGCCAGAGTAAAATTTGCGCCGTCAAACAGCCCGCCCTGACGCAGAATGCGGAAAAGATTGGCACTCGTGAAGTTCGTTCTGACAAAATAGCCGCCTCGCAAGTCAGCGTGGCTCAAATCACTGCGGAAGAAGTTAACACCGCCGCAGCTGGCGCTCGAGAAGTTCGCACCTGCGCAGAGGCAGTCACTGAAATCAGCGTAATCAAGACGAGCTCCACTCAAATTGGCACCAGGAAACATGCCCATAAAGAAGCGTCCGTTCTCCATGAGAGCATGGGACAAATCGGCCTCTTTGAAAAGGCATTGTTCTGTGCGGCTGTCCGTGAAGTCGGCGCCAGAAAGCTTCGCCTTGAAAAAATTGACGCCTTTGAGCTTGCTGGCACGGAACGAAGCTTGTGTAAGATCCGAAAAACTAAACTGCACGTATTCCATGGTGGCATTCTCGAAGTTGTACCCAGGCAACGACGAGGAGAGAAAACACGTTTTAAAAAGACGCGAATCTTTTAATTTTACATCAGTGAGATCGCATTCGAGAAACACAGTGCAGTCGAGATTGCAGCCGCCAAAATCGACGCCGACACGACTTTTCTGAAATGAAGTTCGTGTGCAGTCTGCGTCCGCAAAGCGGGCGCCGGACAAGTCGCTGTCCTGCACTGAGCTGAAAAGGAGTTTCATACCGGAAAAGTCGGCATTGCGGAAAGACCCTTTAAGCATGGCAACGCGTTCGAAACGGCATGCATTAAATCTGGCGCCGTCCATACGCATGTCATTGAAGAAAGTTTCCGTCAGGGTGACATGTGAGAAGTCGACACCGTCACATTTGCAGTCCTTGAAAGCCGTGCGCTGGACATTGGCACCACGTAAATTGGCGCCTGACAAGTTGCAGCGCTCGAACCACCCATTGGTAAGATCAGCGCCGGAAAGATCGATGCCTGACAGATCAAGGTCATCCAGGAAGGCCTCGTCGGCTATGGCCGCGAGAACATCTTCACGGCTGCGTATGGCTGCTGACATGGTGTTCTCCCTGTATTGGTTCAACTGAATTGGCCGATCTTGATATATGCCTTTCCGTTGGCTGACTGCAGCAAAATATGCGAGCCTCCTGCGCTGTCATCCACGGAAATGGTCTGTCCCGTAGAGGAAACAAGATTGATGGCCGTGGCGTTGGCGTCTGTTGTAGGGCTGGGGGTAGATGGATTGGGGACAGCACCTGCAATGACTGGCTGATCCGGATCGCCATTCAAAAATGACACCAGAACTTCAGTTCCCTTGTGCAGAGGCGCGTGGAATCCCATGCCGGCACCAGCGTAAGGGGTCATCATGCGCACCCAGCAGGAAGCCTTGCCGCCACTGCGATCTGCAAGGTCAAAGGGCAGAATTATTTTGTAGCGTCCCTGACTGTCCAGTTGCGCTACATCCGCCGAGCCCTCGCCGTCTATCTTGCCCGGGAAGAAACCTGACAACTTGGGCCATGGTGTGAGACGCAGGCTGCGGTACTGCACAGAAGCAGGGATGCAGCTGAAACTGTTGCGATAGAAGAGCGCGTCAGCGTCAGACAGGATGCCGGAAGTTGTGCCCAAAGTGCGAGCCACAAGACGCGCCTGGCTGCCCTCGTGTCTTACCCTGGTCGTCAGGTACTGCTGATTCCAGTCGCTGCGGAAGTGACGGCGCAGAGTAAAAGTATGCCCGGGGCGCAGGGCAGGGTTGTGAGAAAGCCCAGAAAAGACCTGTCCAGTGCAGATCAAGGATTCAGCTTCAATGTCAGCCAGCTCCTGAGCCTCAGAGGTGGTAGAGCATCTGTTGCCGTAGCGATAGAAGACGCCACGGCCCTTGTCTGAGACATTGGCCTCGCTGGTCAGATCAAGCTCTGGTTTCTCAGGATTGTAGCTTTTGAAGCAGACGGTCTTGGGCAGAGGAGGGCACCTCAGTGTAAAGTCAGTAATGACCTGGCCGGGATTCTCGGGGTTGAGTCCGCTGGGCTCCGTGAAGTCGCAGGTTTCGTTGCCTGGCAGGGGAGTGTGTGTCATGACGTCGTCAGTCAGAGTGCAGCAGGGACCTGAGTCAGTCTGCTCAAACCAGAAATAGATGCCCAGACGTTCCAGCCAGCGACTCATGAAGGCGTAGTCAGACTCGTCATACTGGCAGATAAATTCACGTTCGTCGTATGTTTTCTGGCAGCTCCACTTGAAATCGCCGGAGTTCAGGTCAGCGTCGTTAAGAATATGAGTTATGACATCTATTGGTGACTCGTCCACAAATACACGATTTTGCTTGACCAGAGTGAGCCACCACAACTTGTGCTGCATGCGGGCTCTGTAGACGTAGCGCTCCCCCATGCGATGCAGCACTTCAAACGATGACAGAATACCGGTGTACTCAAGGCCGTCTGAAGGGGCAAATGGAGGCAATATCTTTAAACTTGCCGAACCTTGCAGAATGGTTGCCGGATCAAGGTCCATCTTGTCAGATACAAGAAGTACCTCGAAGGCGTACAGCGAGGAAATGCCTTCCTCGCCGGAAAAGGATACCACGTCAAAGGCGTCGTCTTCCTGGCCGTCAATCTTGAAGGTAAAGACAGGCTGACTCAGATCACTCATACAGAGGCCTCCTTATTCCTGAGGTTTCGTCATGACTATGTTACCCTGCTCATCTGTATCTAATGTAATAACTCCCTGTTCCTCAAGCGACTTCACAGCCTTGCTCACCAACCTGTGCAGCTCCACGA
>CAZJPT010000188.1:3199-3914 GCA_964547835.1 uncultured Desulfovibrio sp. | reverse complement strand
TGCGCCAGGGACTTTCACCCATTAGAACGTGCCCATGCCGGGCGCACCAGGAATACCGCCCTTGCCTGGGCGGTTTTTTTTGCGGTCATTGTGTCCCTGAACAGGCCTTTCCCGTTTCCAGATTGTGTGCTGCGCAGACTCACCCCGACAGCCCGGGAACCCTCTAGCGCGGTGCAGGCGAAAAGCGGCAGGAGGGATTTCCTTGCGCCACCGCTCTGTCGGCATTCTGGGTGCGCTGACTGTTCCCGGCATTTTGTCTGGATGCTCCGATCGGACCTTGAGCTGCTGCCTGAACAGCCACGTTCCTTGTCATGGCTGTTCGGATCTGCGCAGGCACATAGAGCGGTACTTTGTCCGCGCCCTGCGGCGCGTTTAGAGCCAGACGGCACAGACGCGCATCCCTGGCCTCAAGCGGTATCTCGCGAGCAGATCGCCTGCCCGGCTCACTGCCGCAGCAGCTATCTCCGGATCCGCCCTGTACCTGCGCGGTACCCATCGTATGGCCCAGGCAAATGAACGCACTGCCCCAAGACACATCTCCCTGTTCTTGAGACGTTCCGGCACAAAAAGCAACGCAATGCCACTCCTGCTCACAGCCGCCCGACAGACCGCCTGCGTGCGCAGCGCCAGGGGTACGTCGGCCAGCGCCGCGGCATCACGGCGTACAGCCTGCAGACAGAGCGTTTCGTCTACATAGCCGGGGGGCAGATCACGC
>CAZJPT010000188.1:0-3189 GCA_964547835.1 uncultured Desulfovibrio sp. | reverse complement strand
CCCGCTTCGCAGTCCGGCCATCCACACCTCGCGGTCGCGCATGCAGGCCGGAACCAGATCCAGAGGGCCGTCGTGACGCACAGCCTGCAGGCATATGTACTGATCCCGCAGCGCAGGCGGTACAAAAGCCAGGGCCCGGCCATCATTTTCCACAGCTGTTGCTGCCATTTCCCAGTCCACATAGCGCGCCGGTACATAAGCCAGGGCACGTCCCGAGCTATACACGGCCTTGTGGCAAATCTCCCTGGCCAGCACATTTGACGGCACAAAACGCAGCGCGAGTCCCGTTTGTTCCACTGCCGCCTCACACAGGGGCCTTGTGCGACGAGATACAGGCAAAAGACCAAGAACAAAGCCGTCACGTCGCACGGCCTCAAAACACAAATCCTCGCTCAAGAAAACTTCAGGTACCCGCAGAATCCCCCTCGGGGCACCACGTACAGCGGCAAGTGCTTCCTCTCTGCTTCTGACACGACCCAATCCTTCAATCATGCCCACTCCGTTCATATTCTGACACGACGTCTCCGGAACCTGTGCGCATACGACCAGGCCAGGAACCGGAAAGAAAATGTTTATTTTAAAACGTCAGAATAATATATGTTCGAAGAGAGATTCAGGCAAGAGGGGAAAGCAAAAAAATATCTCTTGGACAAAGTCTGCACCTACAGCGCACACGACAAGACCAGTATCTGGCTTTCCGTGCATGTTTTCAGCCCCCGCTGCGTATCCACAAGGAGCCGGCACAAGGCACTTGTCATGCCTTTGTTCCTGCCAGAAAGGCCGGGAGCATGCCTGAGTCAGGCGCGACGCAGTCATGCACTGCGCTCATGCCGGCGAGAGGAGATGGGATTCGACCCGTCCGCTCCTGTTTCTGGGGGAGAGCAGGGAACAGGGGAGATAGCGGCATACTTTTGCTGTCGCCTGATTGCAAAAAGGTGGGATACTTTTCATGTCGCCTGTGTGCAAAACGGGATCCGGCTGGGCTACTTCTGGTGTCGTTTATTGGGATGCTTATCATGCAGCTCAACAGCTGGCCTCTCCTCATGATCTTAAGAGGGGCTCCGAATAGTCCAGCCAGCATCAGGAAAATCAATTACTTACGCCATGAGAAAGCCTGTTTTCGGATCATCTCCAAGACGTTCAGCTAAATGTGCTGCACAGCCTGCATATAAAGAAAGCGTCGCTAAGCGACGCTCCTGACCATTAAAAAGATACCACGTGACAAAACAAAGCGAACGGGCAGCACGACATCCTTGCGGCAGCCGTGATATGCGGGGGACAAAAGACTTTGCTGGCGGACTGTACCCAGGAGAAACATCAACGCCGGGCCTCGACAAGGCATGCTGTTTTCAGACTTGTTGCGACATGCACCATTATGCCTGAACCGTCTGTGCCTCCAGAAGAATACTCGTCTTCTGAAGCTTCATGTCCCTGGCAGGAGAAGATCGCCATGCCGGTGCTTGCCAGCCAGTCAATTAGTAGACACGCGATTCGCCGGAAAGGAGTCCCATCCCGCCGGAGTCATGTTCAGACTTGTGTCCTCTGCGTTCCCAAAGGCGCATTTCATGCATCTTCCTTCTTCTCAGACGAACAAGCCCCTTGGCGGTCAGAGAGATATCTTTTTTGATCCCCCACCTGTCCTTGTATTCCTTGGCAGTCAGACCGTGCGTCTTGAGATGGCGGATTGTCAAAACCTTGAACTTCTTTCCACACTCAAGGCACACCACATAGGATTCACCGATTGAGCGCTTGGGAGATATGGCAGGAGAGGATGTGCCGCAATCACTGTCGATTATCTTCCTCAAGCCCTGGGCTACATCACTGACATATGTTGCCACTTCTGCAGCTGTCATGAGACGAACACCAGCCTGGGCTTTGGCGATCGCCAATGCCTTTTTCATAACGCTGTCCATGTTAACCATGATGCACTCCTTTTATGAAAAATAGATGAATGGCCGTCCCCATTTAATTATATATATGTACTTTGTCAAGAAATAAATTCCAGAAAGATATTATTTTCGCTAAGCGACCATCTTTCAAAGAATTGAATATTCAATAAGAGTTGTATGCTTTCATCGAGAAGCATCTTGTAGAAAATAATTTTTCACATATTTTTAGTGTTTTAGCATCATATTACACTTTCTTTCGCAACAACTGTCATTTTGATTACTGCTTACAGGATTTGGCCGGCTCCATTTTGTGAAACTGAGACCACCAGTCAACTGTCTTTTGAAGCATAGTGGAAATAACGTGCAGGACACCAGTGTCTGACTGGAAATGGTATCCGTTCACGGGAAGCTTGAAACCTGCCGGTAGAGAGTGGCGTTCCTTCGAGAAATCATAGGTGCTGAAGGAGAACAACTGGTCAAGAGATTCCTGCAGCCCCGGGACCTCTCATGCTAACTGCCCATGCACGCCTGCGCGACCCCCTACCGATGAAACACATGTGGATTCACGCCAAGTGATGAAGATATTGCTCATCCCGTATTTCATTCTAGCGATATCCACGCCATTCTCGTTCCGGAGGTTTTCTGTCTGGTCCCTGCCTCTAGGGGTGTCAACTCAAAAAGGCACCGATACATCGAGAACAAGCTGCACAGGGTCCTCGACATCACGTATGGACAGAACTGTGCAGTGCACAGACGACGACTGTTTGCGTAGCGTCACCACGCTGAACAAGGCCATGCGCAACTTCGCTTCCGCAGCCCGGGCATAACCTCCCCTTGCGCCTGAGCACTGGAGTTTCTGCCGAAAAGACGGCCTCCCATGCTATCTGCTTGTGCCCGAGGTTCCCCGGCATTCCCCGGCAATATCCTCACCAAGAATGGCGCGCATCTTTTCTGTAGCAGACAGTGTATCCAGGTCATCTTCGTCACTGGACATGACAAAAGGCTCCTCATCGTCCATGGGTATCCTGGCCAGGCTGCCGGACTGCTCGTTATCGACAGGACCCTGCTCCGCTTTTTCTGCCAGTGGCACATCCTCATTCCCGGTACCATCCCGGGAGGACGCGGCAGTCTGTCCGCTCAAGGCTGAGCTTTTCGCAGGCGCCGATCCGGCAGCCCCGTTATCCGCAGCGGCGTCATCATTCAAGCTGCCCGATTCCCCATCAGCAGGCGTCTGTGCACTGCCGGTCTCACGCAAAAAGGCCTCTGCCCTGCCCCCGTCTGCTTTATCCGTCCCTCCAAT
>CAZJPT010000187.1:0-3921 GCA_964547835.1 uncultured Desulfovibrio sp. | reverse complement strand
CGGTGGGTGGTGTGGGAGGACGGGGCGAGCAATCGCCCCTCCTACCCGATTGCCAGGCAGACTTAGGAACTGTCAGAAAATAACTCATAAGTCAGTAGTTGCTTCGCCATCTGTTTTTCTTGAATTTTAATAAGTTATCGTCGTACGCAATTGAAAACTGGACAGTTGTCTGAGGTGTTGTTTCCTGACAGTTCCTAAGGCGCCTGCCTGTGCAGCACACCTGTCAGGCAATCCAGAACGCCATCCGCTCTGCCAACGGCCTTCAATGAGAAAAAGGCTCCTCTGAACAGGAAAACGTTCCCGCTGGAAAGTCTCGAAAACGACGACGGGCAATGCGACAGCAATCCGATGCCAATCCGGAAGTGTCTGCCGCCACCTGCAGGCTCGACAGGTAGCGCTGAACTAATTTGCCAGGGATAGAGCTCAGGCGAAAGAAAGCCCACGGTCACCATGATGGCTGCCCGTGGTGTCTACTGGGCTGTGCTGAGTAATTACCGCTGGAAAGGGGTGTCAAGTGCCCAGAAGTTCATCACTTAAAACGTATGTAGACTGCTTGATGGTCATCACTCTCATGCTGCTCTTTTGTGATCGCTGGACCGGCAATGCGGTCCATGAGACGGCCGGCGTGACGTTAGCCTCACTGACCCTCTGGCATGCAATCCTCAATGTACGATGGTTCACGGGTATCATTCGGGGCCGCTATTCGCCGGTTCGGCTGCTGCGTCTTGCCCTCAACGCGTGCCTGCTGGTGCTCTTTGCCGCGACAGTGATTACGGGCGCCATGCTGTCCAGAACAATTTTTGACGCCTTCGAGCCGACACAGAGTCTGTCCGTGCGCACCCTGCACATGGCGCTGGCGCACTGGACTCTTCTTGTGGCCGGACTGCACTGCGGCATCTACTGGCCGCGGCTTGCAGCCCGTTTTTCGTGGGTCATTCCGCAGCTCATGACGCGGCTGTGGCGTTGTCTGCCGGTTGCATTGGCTCTGCTGGGAATGTTTGCCCTGTATGCACGGGACATGGCCTATGTGCTTTCCATGCAGAGCGCTTTTTCCATCTGGATAGACGGCGACACGCCCTGGCGTATGTGTACGGAATATGCGGCCATGTTCTGCCTTGCCTGCGTATCAGGCAGATATCTTTCAAGGATTTTTATTGACACTCCCCACGCCTGAAGGCGGGGGATTCGAGCTTCTTCCAGCGCAGCCTCCCTGGTGTTGGGCGACATGAAAAGTATACCATCTTCGCCGTACTGCCAGGAGCGGCAGAACGGGGGCAGGATACAGACGTTTCAGATCAAGTATAATACTGGAACTTGCGCTTTTCGCATCCTGGCCTTACTACTGTAAAGAGCCGGCGGTTCTGTTCGCCGGGACAGTGTCCTGATTTGGACTCATCCGCAAATAACTTGCGTATTTCTCCAAATAGAAGTCGCATGATGAGCTTTCAACAAGATCCGCGTTTGGCAAATTATTTACGGACAGTGCCTTTGTGAAGGAGGCGGCGCAGTCCCATACCCGCATGGGCCGCAGCAGTCGCCGGTATATGATGCAAACGTCCATACTTCAGTATTACAGCGAACACTGGTCGCATCAGTTTAAGGAGCCAATGCGAGTCTGGTTCGACAACGGTGTCCTGAAAAATGCATATTGTCCCCGGTGCCGCTACTGTTGTGGCCCACAGGCTGACGGTGACAAGCCTTTTCCCATGGCTCTTCTTGGCAGACAGCTTTCGAAAGAAAATGAGGAGCAATTCTACATGCTCGACGACCATACAGCTTGTCTGGATCAGCGGGGCTGCAAGTCCCTGCGCTCTTCAGGCTGCTGTCTGGACTACGAACAGCGCCCTGTGGCCTGCAATCTTTTCCCCTATGTGCTGGTAGACGGGCGCTTGTACCTCTACCTTATCTGTCCTGCTTCTGCCTTCACTCCCCAGGAGATGCTCAAGTCCCTGGGCCGCGAAGTGTGGGATTGGCTCGGGACCTTGCCCTCACAGGATCTGGAGCGTATCTCAATCCATCTGGACGCGGACATTCTGGCTGAGCGCTACCAGGATCTCGGGCTCAGTCCTGTGGTCTGTCGCTAACAGCCTGGCATAACGCGTCTTGACGAATGGACGAGAGGCGTTAGTTTAAAGGCAGACAGATTCGTTCCCGCGGTCGCGATGCCAGGCGGGTACGACAGGCTGGGGCAGGACATCGTCATTTGTGACTACTTCGCGCCGCTGCTGGCGGCGATGGTATATGGATAGTCGACTATGGATGATAAATTGAAGAACGAACAGGATGGCGCGTCAACGCCTGAGGTGCCTGAAGGCGCTGTGGAAATTCCCGTGGAAGTGGTGGAAACCGGCCCCATGCCGGACAGTGAGGAGGATATGATTCCGGGCGCAGAAGAGCCTGATGCCGGAGCAGATACGGAGCAGGATCGTGTGGTGCGCCTTGAGGAACAATGTGCGGCGCTGAGTGAGCTGCTGCGCGCCGCACAGGAAGAGCATCAGAATTTTGTCATGCGCAGTCAGGCCGAATTCGAGAACTACCGCAAGCGGCTGACCCGCGAGCGTGATGAGCATCTTAAGTACGCCGCGGAAAAGGTTATGAAGGATCTTGTCCCCACTCTTGACAATCTGGAGATGGCCGTCACCTACGGCAGTCGCGACGAGACCTGCGCCGACATGCTGCAGGGTGTCATGATGACGCAGAAACTTCTTATCGACGCGCTGGGCAAGCACGGACTGACCCGCTTCGGCGAGACAGGTGAGGCCTTCAATCCTTCCATTCACGAGGCTCTGGGTTTTGAATGCAATCCAGAGCTCCCCCCGGACAGCGTCGCCAGAGTTATGCAGAGTGGTTACAGCCTGCACGGGCGTCTGCTCAGACCAGCCAAGGTTAATGTAAACAAAGTGTAGCGCGAACTAACCCTGTCCACGAGACAATGGTGTATATCCCGGATGAATGTGATATCTTCCGGGATATATTTTTCACGATGTACAAAGCAGGTTCGTGCCAATGTGCACATGTATGTTGTTTCTATTGTGAATAAAAAGAACATACATTGATAAATTATCACAATATATAAAGAAAAATTTTTCCGACAGACACTAAAAAACAGGAAAAAGCTTGCCCTCCTGCATTGAGCGTGTTACAAGAAAAGGAACTCGTCAGACGGGACAAATCCATATGAATATCCCGCAACGACAAGTCATTATCATGTGTTCATAATTTCACCGTACAAGGAGTATGCAATGAGTTCTGAACTTAAAAGTATGCATATGGGGCAGATTACTTCGTTCTTCATTCCCAACGTTACCCTTGTCGGCCGTAATTGCTCCAAGGAAATTCCCAACAGATTGAAAGCCATTGGCGGCGACCATCCTTTGATCGTCACCGATCATGGCATTAAGCAGTGCGGTATTCTGAAGCAGGTTACCGATATCCTCGACGCTGCTGCTGTGAACTACTCCATTTACGCCGATACGGTTCCGAATCCCACGGATCAAAATGTTGCCGCTGCAGTCGATGTATATACCAGGGAGAAGTGCGACAGTCTCATCTCCATTGGCGGCGGCTCCTCACACGACTGTGCCAAGGGCGTGGGCTTTGTGGTTTCCAACGGTGGCACCATCCATGATTACGAAGGCGTAGACAAGTCCTCAAAGCCCTTCCCGCCCTATATCGCTGTCAACACCACTGCCGGAACTGGTTCTGAAATGACGCGTTTTTGCATCATTACCGACACGTTACGCAAGGTGAAGATGGCCATTGTTGACTGGCGCTGTACGCCCAGTGTTGCCATTGACGATCCTGTTCTGATGATGGGCATGCCCCCGCGCCTCACTGCAGCTACAGGCATGGACGCGCGGACACATGCCGGAGAAGCCTACGTTTCCATTGCCGCCACCCGCATGACTGATGCCTGTGCTG
>CAZJPT010000186.1:0-3946 GCA_964547835.1 uncultured Desulfovibrio sp. | reverse complement strand
TACGGTGGGTGGTGTGGGAGGACGGGGCGAGCAATCGCCCCTCCTACCCGATTGCGCCCGGCATGGCATACGTTCTTAATGGGTGAAAGTCCCTGACCGATTTCCTTCATCCTGCTTTTTCCCGGGCACCTGGCATTTGCACTGCAGCGGGCAGGACCATGGCAGAGGTTTGAGACAATCAGGCAATAATTGACGACTTTGGTACATGGAAGCCTTTGTTCGCAGCGGCTACTGTACGCAGGAACAATGTGCATGCCGTGCATTGTCTGCGCACGAAGCTTTTGTCTGTGGGACAATTCTGCCAGTCCCGGGAGGATATATGACCGAAAACAACATGGATGCCTGGACACGCCGCAGATTTCTGAGTGTGGCTTGTGCAGCTGGAAGTGCCGCCCTGCTCGCATCTGCCCGGGGCGCACAGGCAGACACGGGAAAGGAGGAGACTGTGAACGACGAATTGCTGCGGGGCGTGTGCGACCTGCACGTGCACGCATCGCCTGACGTGAAACCGCGTTCCGTCTCCGAGCTCAGCCTTGCCCGTGATTGCCAGAAAGCCGGCTATCGCTGTGTTATGTTCAAATCCAACGTCTGGTCATGTCACGACAGAGCCGCGGTCATCCGCGAGGCCGTGCCAGGTTTTGACGTCTTTGGCTCCATCATCATGAACCGTGTGACCGGCCCCCGCGTCAATCCATACGCAGTGGAGATGGCCCTGAAAACTGCCGGCAATCTCTGCCGCTGCGTCTGGATGCCCACCCAGGATGCAGTCTGGCAGCTCCGTCAGTTCAAGGAACCCGGCGAGGGCATTCCTGTTCTGGATCAGTCAGGCAGGGTTCTCCCAGAGGTGGAGAAGGTCATGGAAATCTGCGCCAGGGCAGACATCATCTTCGCCACCGGGCACTCCTCGCCGGAGGAATGTCTGATACTGGCAGCCAGGGCCAGGGAAGTCGGCGTCAAAAAGTTCGTGGTCACTCACGCCAACTCGCACATCTGGCGTCTGACCCATGCCCAGGTGGAACAGGTGGCAAAACTGGGCGGCTGGATCGAGTACAGCTACCTGACCAATGTCTGGGGCCCGGGGACGGGCGTCCCCATGTACGAACGCATGAGCGACAAGACCTTTGCTGAATACGTGTCCGTTGCGCCAGAGCGCACCTTTGTCACCACAGACATGGGGCAGGTCGACATCCCGCATCCCGTAGATGGTATGCGTCTTTGTCTGCGCGCCCTCGCAGAGCAGGGGGTGTCCGATGCAGTCATCAACCGCATTGTCCGCGTCAATCCCTCCTGGCTCGTCGGACTCGGTGAAGCGTGAGTCCGCTGCATGAGCATATCAAGCAGAATACCATGCCTGAAGACGTGCAGAAAAAAACGTACCTCTCAGCTCCGGCAGCTGGGTTTGGTCTCCCGGCATGGTTTGGGCAGCATAGCCATTGAGGCGCACTTATGAAGCTGGACCTGGTGCCAGCGAAAACGCCTTTGTGTGTCCCGCATGGCAGGGCGCAAACTCCCTGACGCGTGCTCGAAGCCTGGTGCCAGGGGCCGTATCGAGCGGATATGGGTACTTTGGCAAGGGGACGCCGATACGACGGCACCGTGAAGCCCGTGGAGGCGTCCGGACAGGCGATCTACTTATTGGGAACGACGGGAGCACGGACGGTCGGCGTGCTCCATGGAGGCCGCGAGAACCTCTACGGGTTTGAGTACGTGGACGCTCGTGGGGCGAAGTTGGTGGGTGCCAGAATAAAAAAGGGTTATGACATCATGTCATAACCCGGAAATTTTTGGCTCCCCGAGACGGACTTGAACCGCCAACCTAGTGATTAACAGTCACCCGCTCTGCCGATTGAGCTATCGGGGAACAACAACAGGACCGTTTATACGCATGGTGTGAGTCTCTGTCAAGAAAATTTCTGCATGATGGCATTTTTTTCTTTTCCCACAAGGAAACCCGGTTCAAGGCTGTCATCCGGCAATGACAGGGTACCCCTGCAGAAGACGCCGCAGCATGTCCAGAGCCACGCTTGAACTGCGCTGACGCACCATATTTCGCCCGAGATAGCGCCCCTGAGGCTGGATGCGGTGCACGTAGCATGCGTCCTGCGCAGCCAGAGCGATATAGACCAGCCCCACTGGCTTCTCCGCAGTGCCTCCGCCGGGACCGGCCACACCGGTGATGCCAAGGCCGTAGTCAGCGCCTGCAAGACGGCGCACCCCTCTGGCCATGGCGCGGGCCACTTCCGGACTGACAGCGCCGTGGCGTTCGATCACGTCCTCCGGGACACCGAGAAGGGCAGCCTTGGTTGAGTTGGCATAGGAAACCACGCCAGTGCGAAAGACGCTGCTCGCGCCAGGCACGTCCGTGATTCGCGTGGACAAAAGCCCGCCAGTACAGGATTCGGCTGTGGCCACTTCCTCGCCTCGCTGCATCAGTGCGTTCACCACGACCTGCTCAAGGCTGTCTACGTTGACGCCGTAAACAATGTCGCCGAGGGTTTCACAGACCTTGTCCACCACTGGCAGGGCCATGGCTTCGGCCTCTTCCCTGCTCGCGGCCTTGGCTGTCACACGCACAAAGATTTCATTGTGAGCGCCGATGTAGGTGGCTGCCGTGGGATTGGTTTGTTCGCAGAGCGAGCCGAGTCGCTGGGCAAGCGCTCCTTCACCGAGGCCGAAGGTGCGCACCATGAAGGAAACGATAGCGGCGTTAAGATGTTTGTGCAGCAGCGGCACGACCTCATCAAGAAACATGGGCTGAAGTTCCCGTGGCGGGCCGGGAAAGAGCATGAACATGGTGCCGTTTGGCGCCGTGATGACCAGGCCCGGGGCTGTCCCGACACGGTTGCGCAACGGTCTCGCTCCTCTGGGCATCATGGCCTGGAGCTGCTGGTTGGGAGTCATGGGACGCGTGCCGAAGTATTCCTTCAGCTGGGCAAGGCTTTCTTGATCCAGCACCATGTCCAGACCAAGCACATCAGCCAGGGTCTTTTTGGTCAGATCGTCCAGAGTGGGGCCGAGGCCCCCGGTGACAAGCACCAGACGGCTGCGTTTCATGGCTGTGGCAAAGGCCAGAGCCAGACGCTCGGGATTGTCACCAACGACCGTGACGTTGTGCATGTCTACGCCAAGGGAGGCCAGTTCGCTTCCAAGGAAGGCAGCGTCCGTGTTGACGCAGTGGCCGAGCAGCAATTCTGTGCCTACGGAAATGATTTCAGCTTGCATGCTATCCTCGCTGCAGACATTATATGGCGGGGATGAGATCGCGGTATTTCTCACTGGAGAAGTTCTTAATAAAGGCCCTGGCCTTGGGTAAATTGCCATTGACCGTGAGGACCATGTAAAGATTGTCCTGCACTGTCACGTAGCCGGTCCCGCTGGTCTCATTGGCGTCCCGGAACGTAAAGGAGCCGAGCTTGTTTTTGACGCGGCCTTTCGCCTTGTACTGCTGCGCGAAGCTGTTGGTGATGGTTTCGAGGCTGGCACCGCCACTGGCGGCAATAACTACGGTTATGACAGCGTCACGGCTTTTGGTGGCGTAGACGTAGATATTGAAGGTAGGGGAACTGTCGCTCTGCAGGGTCTGCCAGGAGTCAGGCATGTCGATGGTGTAGAAATCGTTCTCGACAATCTCGGCGCGCACGGGCAGGACGTGCAGACAGAAGACAAACAAAAGAAGAAACAAGTTTTTTTTCACGGTGCGACACTCATTAAAGGGATGAAAACGCCCTGTCCTGAAGCTTGGGACGACCTGGAATGCTGTCCTTCATGCTGCGCAGCAAACAGGGACATGCCCGAATCTGCGCTCGTGGACATTATGTTAGACCTCCGGAAGCGAAAGCCGGGGAGGCTGTGGTGAGAGGAAGCGGGAATTCCCCGCCTTTTACACGTTGGGAAGGGTCTTGCAAATGCTGTGTGGTAAGCAAGATTCATGCCATATCTGTAGAAC
>CAZJPT010000185.1:326-3974 GCA_964547835.1 uncultured Desulfovibrio sp. | reverse complement strand
CGGCCTCACTGTCCTCATCCTCGGGAGCAGACACACGCGCAGACAGAGCACCCTGTGCATCAGCAAAAGGCGATACGGCATCCTTTGCAGGCAGAGCCTGCGCAACAGGCTCGATAAAGACCATGTTCTGGCGCTGCACAAGATCCGATTTCAGGAAGGACATGACGCCCTGTCCTAGCAGGCATGCCAGAGCAAGGCAGACCACGATCCCCATGATCCATCTCACATGTCGGGCACAACGCACATCCTTGTCCTGCAGGACGGCCTCGTCATCGTTCCATGCGCCTTCGTCCTGTGTTGCGGCAAAATCTCCCTGTCCGGACGATTCCTCCCTGCCCGGCGAAGGCTCTGCGCATTCAGAGCCAGCGCAGGTGGCAGCATGTGCCTTCTGCACAGTCAGGCCGCTCTCAGGCTGCACACAAGACGTGTCCTGCGTCATGGACCTTGCAAACGTGAAAGACCCGCCGTGTCCTCTGTCCTGACCCTCAAGGGACGTGCTGTCAGTGTGCCTTGCTCGTCCTGCCTTCTGCTGCCTGCGATGGGCCCTGGTCGTGGTCTTCCATTCATCCGGACTGTCTGCCAGTTCGGATTCAGGAACAAAGACTGCGTCCTCAAGCCCGTCAGACTCCGGTGCCAGCTCGCTGTCACCATCATCCGTCCTGACAGCGCTGCCTGCCGTAACCTCCTGCGGGCTGTGTACACCCTTTCCAAAAGATGTGATGGTCGCGCCGTCACGTGCCAGCACCTGACCCGGGTCAAGGACGCGGGCGTTGTCCATCTCCAGAAGAAAAGGCTCGTGTTCCAGCGTGTCATGGGCCTCCATGATTTCCAGGGCGGCCGGTCCTTGCAGACTGCTGGTATCAGCAGCCCTCTGTTCGTCGCGATCTTTTGATTTCGGCATATAGCCTCACTGCACTTTGCGCCGTGTTCTGTTTTGCGCCGTCCCATGTCAGGGACGGCCTGTGCTCTGTCTGCTGCTGTTTCCCCTTTTCACACTGGCCCCTTGCGTACATTTCAGGGCGCCTTTTTCTCCGTAGTCTCGTCTGTGCGCACGATGACAACAGGTGTCCTTGTCTGGCCTTCCTCCTTTTGGGAGGCGCGCTTTTTGTCCACGCGCAGCATGAGCACGCCTATTTCCGTACCGGATTCCAGCACCACGGTCGGAGCCCTGTCGAAATTCCTGTCCATGCGCGAAGCCAGACGCTCGCCTACCTTGCCAGCGGCTATCCATGCCTGTTCACCTGCACTGTACTCGGGTACTGTCCAGCCAGATCCATAGACAGTCGAGTAGGAACTTGTGCCTGAGCGCCGCACGGCGTCACCAAAGCCTTCAAGAAAGGAGGCTGCCACAATGCCGCCCCAGCGGCTTAAGAAATGCGTGTCCACAGAGCTGCGCACAGCCGAGCGATCGGTCCTGGGATCTATGGCATAGGCCTGTATGGACCAGGTGTCCCCGTTTTTTCCTACCAGCTCGCTGAACTGCAGCACCAGCCGCTCCTCAACCCGCTTGAAGGCACCGATGACCCTGGCGCCCTGCCAGGGGCCGGTAATGATCTCGGCCATGGCTGGTCCGGGCTGATCCGAGTCCAGCGTTACGCGGTTAACGGCATACAGGATGTCGCCAGGGCGTATGCCCGATTGAGGGGTTGTTGTGTCAGTGGAAGCCGCTGCCTGCACAGACGTCCGCTTTCGCGGGGCATTGAGCACCAGTGTCGTCCCTCTGCCAGGCGGCGTCTCGGCTGGCAGTCCGGAAAGGTAGGCTAAGACGCGTGGATCAGGCTTGAGGTCTTCCCTGGCCGCTGCCGGCTCTGGCTGCGCCCTGGAGCTGTTCGACTCCTGCTTTGGCGCCGGCTTTTGCACAGGACGGCTTGCTTCCCTGACCGGTACAGGAGGCCGCACAATGACCTGATCAACCGGTTTGGGCGGCTTTGCGGCATCGCCTGTGGCCGGGGCGACAAAGCTGTCCCCCTTTTCCAGGGCTGTGCGCGCCTTGTTGCGTGAATAGGCCTCAATATTGTCTCTGTAGAGTTCACTGGTCTCGGTGGACACCCGGGCCACGCGTCTGCCGGATGGACTGATGTCCCCTACGCGCACAAGCGCCTCTTCAGGCGTACAGCGCGTCATGCTGAAAGCCAGAAAACCAGCCATAAGGGCAAGAACACACCAGGGAAGCCAGCGCAAGGCAGAAGGCCCGCGCCCGGGCTCAAAGCCCGTGCCTCCATCGGCAAAGGGATCCTCAGGGGCAACGTCCAGGGGTTTTTCCCTGTCCCTGAAAACGTCCTGTGCCCCGGGCTGCTCGTCATGGCCAGCCTCCCTGGTGACTGACTGCCCGCTTGCGCCGGCAGAAGCATCCCTGCCGAAGGGACTGGTGTTTGTGCCGGCAGGTTCATGCCCGTTTGCGCTGTCAGTGTTTACTGCCTGCACACAGCCTCCCTAATCATTCCGGCCTGCACTCTTTTTTGATGCACTACGCCCGGCACTGCGGACGTTTTTCCTATAACCGGTCTTTTCTTCCGTCAGCACCAGGGAAACGGACTTTCCCTCCACGCTGAGCACAATGGAAGGAACTTTGGGCATGACGTAGACCGTCAGTCCCTCGTTTTCCGCAGAGGCTGTCCAGGCCGGCCACACCGCATGATAGTGCGATCGCAGATACAAGCGTCCCTGGTAACTCCAGACACGCGCTCCCTGCAGCTTAGGCTGCGTTTTTACCTCCTGCGCCTCATCCGGAATCAGGCCGTGCATGAAGGCCAGAAGCTCGGGACGTACCGCCCCTGGAACCGGACCAGGTCCTAAGGGCCTTGCGCCCGGCCCTGGCCTGTCCAGTCGAAAGACCGTCAGGGCGTCGCTGACTCTGTCATTTTCCCTGTCACCCCCGCTCACCAGATGGATGAGCACAGGCCAGGCCGCATCTTCCAAGGTGAGGACAAGGTTGCTGGACGCACGTCCGGCCAGAGGCAGCACGGTCAGCAGATGGGCGTGCGTATTGGGCGCCTTTTCCTGCTCCGTGGCAGCCCCTGCCTCAGACACCTGGGGCTGGGACAGGGCAAAGGCATCGGCATTGCCCAGAATGGCAGAGAGCACGGGCCAGGGCGCACCGGTATTGTCCTGAAACATCAGGGTGGAAGAATAGCCCGGAGTGAGGCGCAGTATATGCGGCGTGCGCTGTGGCGTGGCGGGCAGACTGACCACACGCGTGCGCATGCTGGCTGGTCCTGGCTTGACAGCGCTCTGTGCTGCATCGCGGCGCAGAAGAAAGTCCCGTATCTCGTCAGGCTCCAGAGGCAGCAGCTCCTCCATAGACACCTCCAGACGCTGGCGTCTTTTTGCGGCCTCAACATCGCTGCTGTCCGCTTCTTCAGGCTTTTCTTCCGCCCGAGCAGCCGCTGGGGCCTCCTGATTACCCGGCTGTGCGGAGCACGGCAGAACGACTGCGAAAACAACGCAAAGAAAGCCAGCAGCGAGGATTGCCGCATAGACACACAAGGCGCAATGCCTCCTCACACGTCCTCCTCGAGCATGTCCAGCAGCATTTCCGCACGCTCGGGCTTTTCCGTGAGAAAATCCGTGCCACGCAGTCCCTCCATGGCCATGCCCAGCAGGGCACCAATGAGCAAGACCTTGTAGTCCGTCATTTTTTCCGGCCAG
>CAZJPT010000185.1:0-316 GCA_964547835.1 uncultured Desulfovibrio sp. | reverse complement strand
GATTACAGTATAGACGTCCACGGGATCCATAGTGCTCAAGAGATAGGCCGTGTATTCGGGATCAAAGAAGGTCCAGTCTCCAATGACAGCGTAAACGGCACGCAGGGGCTCATGCCAGTGGCCGACATTGCCAGAGGAGCTGTCCATGGCAAGCAGACGCCCCAGGGTCAGTCCGGCCAGCCAGCCGAATTCCCTTGTGGAACGACTTTGCCTGTGACAGGCCCGCAGAGTTTCCACAGCACGCATGATGTCACCGCTGAAATCAACGGGCACACTGTCCTCACGCCAGTCACGTGAAAGGGTGTGGTTGGTCATA
>CAZJPT010000184.1:0-3985 GCA_964547835.1 uncultured Desulfovibrio sp. | reverse complement strand
TTGCAGAGAAATGTGCAGATGCGGAGCCACGAGACGCGAGGCGGCAAGGACGCGGCAGCCCTTCTCGTCCAGCTGCGCCGGCTCAAGGGAGCTCACACGCAGACGCCGCCTGCCCGCAAAACGCGGAGCCAGGGCCTGTTCAAGACGTTCAAGCAGATCCCAGAAATCGCCGTATTGCGGATGATCCCTGCCGTACTGCCCGAGGTTGACTCCGGAAATCATGAGCTCGGCATGCCCTTCGAGCAGGCGCTGCGCCTCGGCAATGACGTCCGCAGGCGCACGACTCACGTGCGGGCCCCGGGTATAGGGCACAATGCAGTAGGTGCAGCGGTGCGTGCAGCCGTCCTGTACCTTGAGAACAGGACGCGCCCGCCTGAAGGTGGCGATCTCCATGGCCGGCCATGGCCGGCCGCGCAGTTCCGCGGGACAAAGAGGACGTGCCGTCATGGACCTTGAGCGCACAGCCCCCTCGCGCAGTTGCCGCGCCCGCGCCACAAGGTCTGCCACACAGTCTGGCCGGCACAGTTCTTCCTTGCGCTCCTGAACCACAATGCGATCCGCCAGGGGACGCGGGGCCCCGCGTCTTGGCACAAAGTCCGTCACCAGTCTGGCTGCGCAGCCGGTGAGCAGTACAAGGCCCAAGGGTGCCTCTCGCCCCAGACGAACAAGGGCGTTGCGGGCGTCGCGCTCGGCGCGACCGGTGATGGCGCAGCTGTTGACCAGCAGCACGTCGGCAGAGGCCGGATCGGCGCATTCGACGCCTCCGGCACGCAACCAGGCCTCACGCACGGCCTCGGTCTCGTATTGATTGACCTTGCAACCGAAGGTGACCAAAAAGAAGCGCCAGTCCGCGCGTTCCGGCATCGTCATAAATCAGTTCCGTGCGTACTCGGCCTGGGCCAGTTTATAGTAATCGTTTCCCAGGCTGTCGATGGCCACGATGGCCGGGAAATCATGCACCTTGATCACTGCCAAAGCCTCTGGTCCGAGCTCGGGCCAGGCCAGCACCGTATAGGAGACCACGCTTTTGCAAAGCAGCGCGCCGGCTCCGCCCAGGGCCACCAGATAGGGCACGCCGTACTCCTTCATGGCCTCAAGCACGCTCTCGGAGCGATAGCCCTTGCCTATCATGCCACGCAGGCCGGCTGCTATGAGGCGTGGTGAATAGCTGTCCATGCGTCCGGACGTGGTAGGACCGCAGGCACCAATAGCATCGCCAGGTCTCGGCGGCGTGGGGCCTGCGTAATAGACGATCTGGCCCGTCAGATCCACTGGCAGGGGCTCATTTCTGTCCAGCGTTTCAACCAGGCGCTTGTGTGCGGCATCACGGGCAACCAGCAGCTGGCCAGACACGCGCACGCTCTCGCCGGCACGCAGGCTGCGCGCCGTCTCCTCGTCAAAGGGAGCGGTAATATGTCGCGGTTCCTGGAACATGACAGCCTCCTCAGAGAACGGCCCCGGCGTGCCGGGCCGAGTTGCAGTTGATGTTGACGGCCACGGGCAGCATGGCGATATGCGTTGGCGCCCACTCAACATGCACGTCAAAGGCCGTCGTCGTGCCGCCAAGGCCCTGGGGACCAATGCCGGTCCGGTTGATGGCGTCCAGAAGATCCAGTTCCAGCGCTGCGTAGTCTGGGTGCGGATTACGGTAGCCAACTTCATGCGTACACGCGCGCTTGGCCAGCAGCGGAGCCAGCTCCAGATTGCCGCCGACACCTACGCCCACCACAAGAGGCGGACAGGAGTTGGGACCGGCCAGGCGCACGCAGTCCATCACCACCTTTTTGACGCCCTCCAGGCCGTCGGCAGGGACCAGCATGCGGACAACACTCTTGTTTTCAGAACCGGCGCCCTTCGGGGCCACAAGGATACGCATACTGTCGCCAGGCACCAGGGTCAGATGGACGATGGCCGGGGTGTTGTCGCCGGTATTGACGCGATTGAAGATGGGCTCTCTGACACAGGAACGACGCAGATACCCTTCCCTGGTGGCCAGGGCTACGCCGGCGTCTACGGCCTCCTGCAGTGTGCCGCCAGTCAGGTGCACCTCCTGGCCAAGCTCAATGAAGAAAACCATAAGGCCGGTGTCCTGGCAGAGGGGGATGCCTTCCTGCGAGGAAATGGTGGCATTGGTCACAAGCTGCCCCAGAATCTCGCGGCCCAGCGGCGAACGTTCTGTCTCCTGCGCGTCCTTCATGGCATTCACGACGCTTTCTGGCAGATGACAGCAGGCCTTGCGCACAAGTCCGGCTACAGTCCTCGTGATGGTCTGTGCGGTAATTTCTCTCATAGCTTCTCCTGTGCAGGACGTGCGGGACACGGCGTCGCGACAGGCGTGGCTGGCGTCCCGCGCTTGTTTTCCGCCCGAAGGCTGGAGCAGGGGCGATATCCCGTCCGTCACAAGATTCTCCTGGCCGGAACAGTGCAGGAGCTTCCGGATGACACACCCGGAAAGTGGACGAGACGTTGCCGGTTTGCTGACTAGCAAACAGTCAGCGGAAAGGCAAACACCTGGACACAGGACCTGTGCTCAATGCCAGGATGAAAGAAAAAGGCCATCCCCGCCAATGCAGCAGAGATGGCACAGCAAATGTATTTCATCAAACAACGCTCATGCAGAATCAGGCGCACTCGGACAGGCGTTTGAAGGCCTTTTTCCTGGCGCCACAGACAGGACAGGTCCAGTCATCGGGAAGATCCTCGAATTTTGTCCCTGCGGGAATCCTGCGGCGACGATCACCGCGGTCGGGGTCATAAACATAGCCACAGTTGGCCACAGGACAGCGCCACATTTCTTCGGGACCAGCCATAATAATTTTCCTTGTTGTCCGGACCAGGGTTCCGGAGAATACCGGGGCACGTACCCCGTAAAGTGACAGGCGGGAGGAATCCGCAATAGAATTCCCCCCGCCGCGGCATTGTCTATTTTCAGATTGAACAGATTCCAGGACTCAGATTACAAGGGCTTGTGGCAGAACCACCAGTCAAAACCCTCGTATTTTTCAAGACGCTGCCTGGCGGATTCCACGTCAGACGGCGGAGGCACAATGACATGATCGCCGATGAGGCCGTTTCTGGGCCAGTTGGCCGGCATGGCGCAGCCCTTGCTGTCTGCCGTCTGCAGCGCTTTCAAGGCGCGCAGGATTTCGTCCATGTTGCGACCGACTTCCTGCGGGTAGTAGATCATCAGGCGCACAATGCCCTTGGGATCAACAATGAAGACAGCGCGCACGGTATTGCTGCCCTTGTCAGGATGCACCATGCCCAGTCTGGCTGCAATCTCGCCGCGATCATCGGCAATAACCGGGAACTCAATATTGTAGTTAAGTTTTTCCTTGATCCAGTCAAGCCACTTGATATGGGACCACACCTGATCAATGGACAGTCCCACCAGCATGCAGTTGAGCTCATGGAAGGCCTTGATGCGTTTCTGAAAAGAGCAGAACTCTGTGGTGCACACAGGCGTGAAGTCAGCGGGATGGCTGAAGAGCAGGAGCCACTTGCCGCTGGCATCAGCAGGCAGGGTGATGGTTCCCTGGGTGGTTGTGGCCGTAAATTCAGGCAGTGCCTGCCCTAGGACTACAGGCATAGTGCTTTTTTCTTCCATAAAGAACCTCAGTGAGACGCAGCATGGCGTCATTGGATGATGAAACCACAGGGGACGCACGACGCTGCTGTCAATTGCAGCAAGTTTCATGTACTCTTTTTCATCCGCTCTGGGCAAGGTCTTAAGGCATGTCCCGCAGACAATTCCGAGACTTGGGACATGCGTCCTCACGGCAGCGTGGAGTACTTTTTAAAATTATACAGGCACAGCTCCCATGACAATGAAAAAGTATTTGTGAAGAGCCGGAGCTTCAGCCGCATCAATTCCTCCGCCCGGATTGCAGGGTACCCGGGCGAGGATTGTCCGCTGTATCTCCAGTATTCCATTAAAGACTTCCCAATTCGCTGCAATATCCTCCCCTGATGAAAATTTCGCAAC
>CAZJPT010000183.1:0-4004 GCA_964547835.1 uncultured Desulfovibrio sp. | reverse complement strand
TCAGGACGGAAGGGCGATTATGGTCATCGTATTACAGGATGTCCACTTCGTAGCTTCCTTCGGTGACCATGGGCTCGATGGCTATGGCCATGCCGTGCTGCAGGATAACGCCCCGGCAGCCTGGGTCGAAGTTGGGCACTTCAGGCTTTTCATGCATGTTTGCCCCGACACCGTGTCCCACAAAACGACGCACCACACCAAAGCCGCGCTGTTCCACGTAGCTCTGCACGGCGACACCAATGCTGTGCACGTCACGACCGGCCTGAGCCTCATTGATCCCCTGGTAGAGCGCACACTCCGTAACATACAGGAGCCTGTCAGCCAGTTCAGAGATCTCGCCCACAGGGAACGTCCGTGCGCTGTCACCGATCATGCCGTTATACTCCACTCCGAAATCAACGCTGACCACGTCGCCACGCTGCAGGATGCGCGTACTGGAGGGAAAGCCGTGCACAACCACCTCGTTGACAGAGCAGCAGATGGCATAGGGAAAGCCGGCATAGCCCAGAAACGCCGGGCGCACTCTGTATTCCTCACACATTTTCCTGGCGATATGCTCCAGAGCCATGGTGGGAATGCCAGGACGAATTTCATCGCCGATAACATCAAGGATGTTCGCAGTGATCCGGTTGGCTTCCCGCAGATTGGCAAGCTCATGCGTGTTTTTGATGAATACGCCCTGGAATTTCTTCATATGTCCTTCCTCTGTGCCTAACGCGCAAGACGGCCTGTCCTGCGGGCTTTTTCCATGAGATGACCGTACTGGCTGGAAATGAAGTGCGATTCGACCTGGTTCATAAAGTCCATTGCCACGCCCACGATGATGAGCAGGCTCGTGCCGCCAAAGTAGAAGGGCACGTTAAACTGGGCAATAAGCAGCATGGGCAGCAGTGAAACAGCCGCGATGTACACGCCACCGGAGAGAGTGAGACGCGACAGCACGGTGTCAATGTAGATCTGCGTCTTTTCACCGGGACGGATACCGGGAATGAAGCCTCCGTTATTCTTCAGTTTCTCGGCCATGTCCTTGGGATCAGCGATGATAGCCGTGTAGAAGTAACAGAAGAAAAAGATCAGGGCCACGTAAAGGATGTTATAGACAATGCTTGTGGGAGCAAACATGTCCGTAATGCGGCGCACCATGTCATTCTGCGTGAACTGACCAATGGTGGCCGGAAAGATCAGCAGCGAAGAGGCAAAAATGGGCGGAATGACGCCGGCGGTGTTGAGACGCAGGGGAATGTGCGTATTCTGCCCGCCGAACATGCGGCGGCCAACCTGACGTTTGGCGTAGGAAACCGGGATGCGTCTCTGAGCACGCTCCACGAACACTATGAAGACAACGACGCAGGCCATGAGCGCCACGATACAGGCGGCCAGGATGGGCGGCATGTCACCGGTCCTGATGAGTTCTACGGACTGAATGATGCCACGCGGAATGTTGACAACGATACCAACAAAAATGATCAGCGAAATGCCGTTGCCTATACCCTTGTCGGTAATCTGTTCGCCCAGCCACATGATGAGCACTGAGCCTGCACAGAAGGTAAGCATGGTGGTCAGAAGGAAACCCATGCCAGGATGCATGACCACCGGCAGGCCGGAGGGGCTGGTCATCTGCTGAAGACCGTAGCCTATACCAAAACCCTGCACCATGGTGATGAGCACGGTGAGATAGCGGGTATACTGTGTTAATTTACGTCGGCCAGCCTGCCCTTCTTCCTTGTACAGCCGCTTGATCTCAGGGCTGACCACCTGCAGCAGCTGCATGATAATCGAGGCGGAGATATACGGCATCACGCCCAGGGCGAAGACCGACACGTTGGAAAGACCACCGCCCGAGAAAATATCAAAAAGCGCGAAAATAGTTCCGCTCAGCTGCGCAAAGAAAGACGAGATGGCCTGGGCGTCGACACCCGGAATGGGCACATGCACGCCGACGCGATAGCAGCAGAGGAGGAAGAACGTCCAGCCAATGCGTTTGATAAGGCCGGATTGAGCTGATGTGAGATTCTGAGGTTGTGGCATGGAAAACCCTTCTTCCCGGTGTTTCGTGATGACCCGGACGATCTAAACAAGCGCCTTTGTCCGGGGTGTCTCCCGGGCAAAGGCGCACAGCGGAGATTGCCTTATTCCCCTGGCGTGAGGGGGGAGGAGATCCTACCGCGCCTGCTCAACCAGTCCCTGCTCCAGAGCAGTAACCTTGCCGCCGGCCCTGGTGATCTTCTCGGCCGCAGTCACAGAGAACTTGTGGGCCTCAACATTCACGGCGCTGGTCACGTCACCCTCGCCAAGAATTTTTACAGGCATGCCGGAACGGGCCAGACCACTCCCGTAGATCTGATCCAGGGTAATGGACTCCGCGCCCGGGAATCGGGCCATCAGAGTACCGATATTGACCACGGAGTAGGTCACCTTGAAGGGGGCGTTCTTGAAACCGTGCTTGGGCAGACGACGCTGCAAGGGCATCTGACCGCCCTCGAAACCGGGACGAACTCCACCGCCGGAACGGGCATTCTGGCCCTTGTGGCCCTTGCCCGATGTACATCCCAGTCCGGAGCCGGAGCCGCGGCCCACACGACGACGGGTCTTGCGCTCTTCCGGGAAGGGATAGAGATTATGCAGAAAATGCATGGAAATGTCTCCTTAATGCGGGCCGCTCTACTCAGAGACGGACACAAGGTGCGGCACTTTGTTAATAATGCCGCGGACAGCCGGGGTGTCGGAAATCTGTCTGGGGACCTCTCGGCGCTTAAGGCCGAGAGCATCCAGGCACTTCCTCTGCGCAGGGCTGCAGCCGGCGCGGGAGCGGACAAGCATGATGGTAATCTTTTTAGCCATGACTACTTCCTCGGGGCTTCAACCTGCTTGCCTCGCAGCTTGGAGACCTCTTCGGCACTGCGCAGGGACAGCAGTCCCTGCATGGTGGCACGCAGAACATTGTGCGGATTATTGGTACCAATGGCCTTGGAAAGGACGTCGCGAACGCCGACGGCTTCCATGATGGCGCGCACTGCACCGCCGGCGATAATGCCGGTACCCTCGGAAGCGGGTTTGAGAAGAACCCGGCCGGCACCAAAGCGTCCGAGCACTTCGTAGGGCAGCGTACCGTCAATCAGAGGAATGTAGACACGGTTCTTGCGGGCGCGCTCAGTCGCTTTACGCAGTGCCTCGGGCACTTCCTGGGCCTTGCCAAGCCCGAAGCCGACGCCACCCTTGCCGTCGCCAACGACCACCAGAGCGGAGAAGCTGAAACGGCGGCCGCCCTTAACGACTTTGGCCACGCGGTTCAGCGACACGACCTTTTCAATCTCTCCCAGTTCGTTCACGGGAGCTTCAACTTTCTCACGCATGTTAGAACTCCAGTCCGCCTTCGCGGGCGCCGTCGGCAACAGCCTTGACGCGGCCGTGATAGAGATATCCGTTACGGTCAAAGACAACGCGGGTGATGTCCTTTTCCTTTGCCAGGCGGGCAATTTCACGTCCCACTATGGCGGCGCCTTCCTTGTTGCCATGAACGTCGTTCTGCGAACGGGAGAGAGACAGCGTGGAAACGCTCACAAGCGTGGTGCCGTTCTCGTCGTTGACAACCTGAGCGTAGATATGCTCGTTGCTGCGAAACACAACCAGACGGGGGCGCTCGGAAGTACCACTGAGCCTGCGGCGTATTCTGACCTTGCGGCTGAGGCGCGCTTCATTTTTGCTGATAGCCATGTTTCACCCCTACTTCTTGCCGCCGGACTTGCCCACCTTGCGGCGAATCGTCTCGGTTGTATACTTGATGCCCTTGCCCTTGTATGGTTCGGGTTTGCGGATACGGCGGATCTGGGCGGCAAATTCGCCCACCTTCTCCTTGTCGGCACCGGAAATCTTGAGAACATTGCCCTCGGCCACGGCGGTGATGCCGTCCGGCACGTCCACCAGAACGGGATGGGAGTAACCCACCTGAAGTTCGATGACAGGGCCCTTGACTGCGACGCCATAGCCTGCCCCGACAACTTCGA
>CAZJPT010000182.1:0-4019 GCA_964547835.1 uncultured Desulfovibrio sp. | reverse complement strand
TACGGTGGGTGGTGTGGGAGGACGGGGCGAGCAATCGCCCCTCCTACCCGATTTTAACGATAAGGTATACTGTTTCCACGTTCTGAGCACTTCTCTGGAATCCGAAGAAAGGGAAGGGGGATCGAAAAATTTGATATCATGATACGCACGGGCATATAAGACCCACGTAGGCGCGAGCAACCGCCCCCAAAACCAGGAGGGCGGAGTCAGCCACAGGCTTCTCTTTCAGAGAGGCAATGACTAAGTTGGCAGGACCATGGGCGAAACTGAAGAGGAAATCATCATGCGCCACGCGCTGCGCTGACATATAACTGTGCGATCAAGGCCCAGCTTGACGTCACGGAGTCAAGAGGGCCTTTTCATTTGACGGGCTAGCTGGTCCTGGCACTTTCCAGAGCACAGGCCAAGGCCTCTCCATGAGCTCCGCCGCCCCCCATGCGTACCAGTTCCTCATGTAGAGCCTGGCCGTGCAGCGGTACACACGTGGTATAGGTTTTGCCGTCGCGCACCACCTTGCTGATCTGAAAATGCTTTCTGGCTCTTGATGCAATCTGGGGCCAGTGCGTAACAAGGAGCATCTGTTGGTCATGGGCCAGCCTTTCCAGACGATCAGCCAGACGGTTAAGCGTGACGCCACCAACACCTGAGTCCACTTCGTCAAAAATGAACGTTGGCTTGTTGCTGTCCGGGGCTACGCTGACCAGTGCCAGCAGAAACCGGGAAAGCTCGCCACCCGAGGCAATGCGATCCAGCGGCTGTGGAGGCTGCCCGGGATTTGGCGCCCAGAGCACACGTACAGCCTCATCCGTGATGTTGTCCCATATCTTCCTTGGTTTGAAGTCCGGCAGAACACGGGCGCCCTCATTGAAGCCAAGTCCCTTCAGCTCGCTTTCCAGAGCTTTGGCAAAGGCCTGGCAGGACTGACGACGCAAGGGAATGAGTGTGTGCACCAGTGATTGCAGTTCAGCGCCGAGAAGAGCCTCCTGGCGCTGCAGCTCCTTGATGTCCAGGGCGCAGACATCCAGAAAGGAGATTTTTTCTTCAATCTCGCTTTTGAGACGCAGAATTTGCGGCAAATCACGACGCAGGCGACGTTTGAGCTGGGAGAGCTCGTAGAGTCTGGATTCGACTGCCTCGATGTCATCTGGCAGGTCGTCGGGCATAGGGGGCCTGCGCAGTTCTCCACCCAGATGCCGCAGTTCCTCCACAAGTTCGTTCAAACTCTGCATCGCAGGTTCCAGGCGCTTATCCGTTTCCATGAGGCGCTCGACCACGCGGCCAAGTTCCGAGAGACCGTCCAGCAGCCCGAGATGCTGGTTGTCCCCGTAGAGCATGCTCAGAGCCTCGTCATAATCCCTGGCTGATTCCTCGTGCCGTCGCACCCTGAGGCGCACGTCCTCAAGCTCCACGTCCTCATTCTCTCTGGGCTTGACCTTGTCGATTTCCTCCTGTTGCATCTCCAGCAGATCTCGCGCCTCCATGAGACTGTCACGTTTGCTCTCGATCTCGCGTCGTCGTGTCCTGATGAGCTCAAGCTCGTGCAGCAGTGAGGCTTTTTTTTCCAGCAGATCAGGCCGCTTCAAGGCAGACTCCATGAGCGCTTCCTGAAAGGCCGGCTGCAGCAGCTTCTGCTGTCCGTGCTGGCTGGTGTACGACAAAAGCAGAGCACGCAGTTCGCGCACGTATTCCTGGGGGCGCAATACGTCGTTGACAGTAAGCCGGCTCCGTCCTGAAGCCAGCAGATCACGGCGTAGAATAAGTTGACGTGCGTCGCCGTTTCTAAAGGCGATATCATCCTCCCCAATGCCATCAAGTGGTTTTTCCAGACGGAACAGAGCCTCGACGTGGGCCCGCTCCGCACCGGGACGGACCATGTCAGCCTTCAGCCTGTCCCCCAGAAGAAAGCCGAGCGCCTTGAGTATGAAGCTTTTACCGGCACCGGTCTCTCCGGTAAGCACGTTCATCCCCTGGTCGAATTCGAGCTCCATGTCCTCGATCAGAGCGAGATTCTGTATGCGAAGATATTCCAGCATATGACGTCACCATTGGGGAGGAGCCGGACAATGTCAGCGGCGCAGGCGCGGATCAAACAGATCACGCAGACTTTCACCAAGAAGGTTGTAGCCCAGAACGGTCAAGAGGATGGCAAGTCCTGGGAAAAGAGACATCCACGGCGCAATTTCAATGACCGACTTGCCTTCCATGAGCATATTGCCCCAGCTGGCTTGTGGTGGGGTGACGCCAAGACCAAGGAAGCTCAGTCCTGATTCCGTGAGAATGGCGCCGCCAATACCCAGAATGGCGGTGATGGTCACGGGTGCCATAGCGTTGGGCAGGATATGGCGCAGGAGAACCCTGAAGGTGGAGACACCGGACAGCCTGGCAGCACTTACAAACTCGCGCTCTCGCAGGGAGAGCGTCTCGGCGCGTACGAGACGGGCTACGCCCATCCACGAAGTAAGGCCGATGACGATCATGATATTCGTCAGGTCAGGTTCCAGAAAGGCCACCACAGCGAGAATGAGGAAAAAGGATGGGAAGCAGAGCATGACGTCTACGCCGCGCATGATAATTTCATCAATAATACCGCGAAAATAGCCACTTACAAGTCCCAGAAAGGCGCCTATGGTGATGGATATGCCTACGGCCACAAAGCCTACCCAGAGCGAGACGCGACCCCCATGGAGAAGACGTGAGAAAACGTCGCGTCCAAGTCGATCCGTCCCCATGAGATAGATTTCTCCAGGGGGCGCGAAAATGTCGTCAAGGTGCAGCTCGTTGGGATCAAAGGGGGCTATGAATGGGGCCAGAAGGGCGGCACAGGACATGCCAAGAACCAGGACAAGGCCCAGGATGAGCATGATGTTGCGGCTGAGAATGCGACGGAAACGGAAAAATGTCATAGCCATTGCCTCATGCTGACGTTTTCTGGGCGCTGCCTGAACGGATACGCGGATCTGCGAGCCCGTAGCACACGTCAGCCAGCACATTGCCGAGCAGGGTGAGCACGGCGCCGAGAACGAGGTTGCCCATGATAAGCGGATAATCGCGGGCCATGACCGCCGCGTAGAAAAGCTGTCCAAGACCGGGCAGGGCGAAGATACTCTCAATGATGACAGATCCGCCAATCAGGCCCGGCAGGGACAGACCGAGCAGCGTGATGAGAGGCAGCAGGGCGTTGCGCAGTCCATGTCTCCAGATGATGGCAGCTGACGACAGCCCCTTGGCACGGGCAGTGAGCATATAATCCTGCTCCATGACCTCAAGCATGCAGGCACGCATGTAGCGGGACATGCCTGCCAGACTGCCAAAGGTGTAGACGGCCACAGGCATGACAAGATGCGAGGTCACGTCGCAGACCTTTTCCCAGGTCGACATATTCTCAAAGCCCATGGAGGTAATGCCTGACATCGGCAGCCAGCCCAGTTCAATGCCGAAAATCATCATCAGAATGAGCGCCAGCCAGAAGGAAGGCATGGCAAAGCCTATGAAGACAAATACCGTCAGCAGGCGGTCCCCCGGTGAATTGCGGCGCAGGGCCGAGTACACGCCTACGGGAATGGCGATAACGAGCGTGAGGACAAGAGAGGTGACATTCATGCCGATGGTAAGCGGCAGACGTTCCATGATCTTGTCGATGACGGGACGGGCGTCGGCAGACATGCTGACGCCGAAATCCAAGTGCACCAGACGGACCAGCCAGTCCAGATACTGCTGCCAGAGGGGAAGGTTGAGGCCGTAGATTTCCTCCAGCCTGCGTCTGGCTGCCTCACCGGCCAGGGGGTTCAGGGTAGTCTCCATGTCCGTAGGCGAGCCCGGTGCCAGATGGATGACTACGAAACTGATAACAGTAATGCCCCAGAAGACCAGCGCCATCCACAGGAGTTTGCGGAGAACACGGATCAACACATAACGGGCTCTTGCACCGCCGGTCTTGGACGGGGATTGGTGTATTTCGGACATTAGGAATCATCCGCAAATAACTTGGTAATTTTTCCAAATAGATGTCGCATGATGAG
>CAZJPT010000181.1:0-4025 GCA_964547835.1 uncultured Desulfovibrio sp. | reverse complement strand
TTACAGCGCTTTCAAAACAAGCTTATGGCACAACTGATGGTACTCGGAAGCCAGCTTCCAGAGTAAACACAAAGCCGCGAGTGAGAGCTGTGCTGCTCAAGGGACATAATTTGGGAGTATGCTCGGGTCATGGCAAGGCAGACAGGAGGTATATGCTGGTACAATTGCCTCATATGCTGAATGTCTTGTAATCCAGACTGGATATGCCTGATTTCCCTGAGAGCCAAATCGTGGCGACCTGGGGCCAGTGTCAAGCAGGAGCCGGATGCGGAAAACCTGCACGTCCGGATCTGCGTGGGGAGCGTCAAGTTATGCAGGGCAGGTGTGCGCCCGCGATGGATCGCCCCTGCCAGAAGCACAGCCTGCAACAGCAGAATCGACACAACAACGCCTGGCCAATGGGACGGAACACAGGTCACTGCCGCCCTTCAAGCCCAGATGCCAGCCAAAGTCTGGCCGCAGCCCGGACAGATCCCGTCAAAGGCGTTCTGCGCATTAAAGCCCTCACGCATGACGCATACCGTGCCGCAGGACGGACAAAGGGTTTTCGCGTCCCTGTTCGAACGCACGTTGCCGCCATAGACATGATTGAGCCCCTCTGCGCGGCCGATACGACAGGCTTCCCGCACGGCTGCCGGCGAAGTTGGCGGCCTGTCGAGCATTTTATAGGTGGGAAAGAAGGCCGATACATGCCAAGGTGTGTCCGCACCCAGGTCGTCCCGGATGAAGGCTGCAATATGCCGAATCTCCTCCTCGCTGTCATTGGCCCCCGGGATGAGCAGGGTCGTCACCTCCAGCCACCAGCCCATAGCGCGCATGGCCCGCAGATTTTCAAGCACCACGTCGCGCTCTCCAGAGCAGACATCTCTGTAAAAGCTCGGATTCCATGCCTTGAGATCAATGTTGGCTGCACTAACAATGCCCTCGAGACTGGCCAGACAGGAGGCGGACATGGCACCGTTGCTAACCAGAACCGTGCGCAGTCCGTGCGCTGTTGCGAGTCGCGCCACAGGAGCCAGCAGTTCGTAGAAGACCGTAGGTTCGTTATAGGTAAAGGAAAGGCTCGGCACGTTTCTGGACAGGGCAAAGTCTGCCAGCCCCTCTGGTGTCACCCGCGTCACTTCTTCAAAGTGTCCGCGATCCGCCGCATGCCTGGAGATGCGGTAATTCTGGCAGAAGCGGCAGGCAAAATTGCAGCCTGCAGTGCCCATGGAAAGGGTAACCGTGCCTGGCAGGAAGTGATACAGCGGCTTTTTCTCTACGGGGTCCAGGGCAAGACTGACCACATTGTCGCTGACAAGTGTGTGGAGCACACCGCCCAGATTGACGCGCACGCCGCAGAAGCCCGTCCGTCCCATGGGCACAAGACAGCGACGGAAGCACAGAAGGCAGCGCACCCTTCCCTCTTCCTCCTTCTTCCAAAAATCCGCCTCACGCATAGACGCCTCCTTGCCGCTTCCGCCGGGTCATTGTCGCACGCCTTGTTCTTGACGCCGATGGTACTGTGAAGAACTTCTGCAGCTTGTACGGCGTCTTTGGGGAATGCTGGCAGTCTGTGTGAACATCCCACTTCCCCATCTGCACCCTCGATATTCTCCAGATCACAAAAAATTGTCACCCAGAAGCTTTATTCTTGGAAAAAAAGACAAAGCTTGCTAGAATTACATGGTAACAAGGAGTTTCCACTATGTCTTTAGAACGTTCCAAGGCATATACTGCCTCCGGTGTGAACATTGAAGCCGGCAACCAGCTGGTTTCCTCAATCAAGGACCTTGTCGCCCAGACACACACCAAGGGTGTGCTTTCTGATATTGGCGGATTCGGCGGATTGTTCCGTCCTGACATCAGCCACATGGACTCGCCCGTCCTGGTCTCCTCAACAGACGGCGTCGGAACCAAGCTCAAACTGGCCTTTCGCTTTAACCGCCACGACACCGTGGGTATCGATCTCGTGGCCATGAGCGTCAACGATATCCTGGTGCAGGGCGCAACGCCTCTTTTCTTTCTGGACTACTTCGCTACCGGCAAGCTGGACGTCAACGTGGCCAGAACAGTGGTGGCCGGTGTGGCTGAGGGATGCAGGCAGGCCGGCTGTGCCCTGCTGGGCGGCGAAACGGCCGAGATGCCTGACATGTATGCTGACGGCGAATACGATCTGGGCGGATTTGCCGTAGGCATTGTGGACAGCAATAAAATCATTGACGGGTCGACTATACATGTGGGTGACGCCATTGTGGGTGTGGCCTCAACGGGCATTCATTCCAATGGCTATTCCCTGGTGCGCAGACTTCTTGACAAATCCGGCCTCGAGGCAGATGCCCCCTTCCCGGGAGATGAGACACGCAGCGTGGCTGACGTGCTGCTGACGCCTACGGCCATTTACGCTGATGTTGTCAAATCGCTCCTGCGGGACACGCCCGTCAAGGCCATGGCACACATTACCGGTGGCGGCTTCTATGACAATATTCCCCGTGTCCTGCCCTCGCTGGTAGAAGCCCGCATCTCCTTCGGCAGCTGGGAAGTTCCTCCTGTTTTCCAGTGGATCAAGAAAACTGGCGAGCTCAGCTGGCCGGAAATGTGTCAGATTTTCAACTGCGGTATCGGCTATGTCCTGGTCATCCCGGAGGAATACGTAGAAGATACCATCCTTCGCATTCAGGCCTTTAACTACAAAGCCTGGAAGATCGGCGTCGTTACCATGCGTGCGGAAGAGAGTGCTGAACAGATAATGATTGATTTCGGTGAAACTGTCTAAAGTATGGTCCCAGAGCCATCGCTCTGTCAAATGGAGGACATGTGAACCTGTTACGCCAAGGATTAGTCGTCACCCTGATGCTTGTCTGTGTCCTTCTGGTAACTGGCTGCCAGCAGAAACCAAGGAGCACAGCTGATGTGCCCAAGGTCTTCAGTCCTCGATACAGCATCGCCGTCATGCCGTTCCATCAACCGACTGAGAGCTGCAATTTGATCATGGGCCAGTTGCCAGAAAATCAGGGCTGTATTCCCATGGATCAGCTGATGCTGCTGGACTCGGATCTACGCGAACTGCTTCTCTCCAAAAATCATAGCCGCGACTTCTCTTTTGAGACTACCCTGCCTGCCTTCCTTACGACCAGCACCAGCTTCCACACCTCCGCACAGCCGCAGGCGCTTCCGCAATGGGCCAGGCTCGCCAAAAAAACGGGCAAGGATTTTATTCTTGTGCCGCAGGTCATTGACTGGCACGAGCGCGAAGGCTCCAAGGCCGGAGTTACTTCTGCCGCAGCGGTCACGCTGGAACTGTATCTCATCCATACCGAAACAGGCACTGTCGCCAAGCACACTTTCTTTGAGGAACGCCAGGAAGGGCTGACCACCAACTTGCTGACCATCGACGACTTTGTGAAGCGCAAAGGTGCCTGGATTTCCGGTCGCGAGCTGGCACATGAGGGCATGGTCACCATGCTCAAGGAAATGGGACTGCTGTATTACTGACAACGCGCTAACGCTGCTTTCCATCCCGGATGGCAGCGTTTTATTGTTTGTTTCTGATTCTCAACCAGTGCTTGGAAACTGCTTGCGTGATGCAGAGTGAGCCCATTCACAACCCGTGTTGCGCGACAGAGCTATGGTGTGCGCCAGCCGGCCAAATCGTCAAAGAGAGATGTTTTTCAAGCCATCGAACAGACAAGCCGTGCACTCCGCCAGGCAGGGCAGCTTGAAGTCATGCACAAACATCTCGAAAAAACGGCAATTGCGGGTCCCGGCAAGGCGTTTAGCAGCGCGCTGTGCCCCCAGGAATGCCATTTGCGTGCGTTTACGCTGCGGTCCATGGAAGCAGTTTTGCAAAAACGCCGTAAAGTACGCATGCGATGGGAGTCTCAAAGTGCTCAATACCTGGTGACACGCAAATCGTATCCGTTCAGGGGGTGGTGCGTGTCATCTGCGGGAGCTCAGATAACTGCGGTCTGCGCCGGGCAGAACGGATGTCCCCGGTCCTGCTGACCTGCAGGTTGAATTTGTGGTCCTTTGCCGACCTGATGCAG
>CAZJPT010000180.1:0-4038 GCA_964547835.1 uncultured Desulfovibrio sp. | reverse complement strand
TTTCACGTATTCGAGCCATTCAGGGCACCAATCCTCGAAGTGGAGAAGGAAACCGTCTTCATCAACTTCGAAAGTTTTGCCTTTGAACTGAACTTCAGCCATGCGTGTCCTCCTTGGACTTCACGAAACAAGCAGGATTACAAGATCCTGGTTTAAAGAATCCGGGATCGCCCGGAAACAGTAATCACTATCCCATACGACCGTTTACAATCCGGTCGGGGAAGATCAGAAACAGGCAATCGTCACACTTTTTCAGCGGAGCCTTGACACTCCCCCATGCCTGAAGGCGGGGAATTCTCGCTTCTTCCATCGCACCCTCCCTGGCTTTCGCCTCCGAAGGTCTTACGCAATGTCCACGAGCGTAGATTCGGGAATGTCCGTCCCTATTTTGTAGAAATATACCGCTTGCACGGAATAGGCGTATATCCCCATCGTCAAACTGAGAGGAGATGACCCTACATTTGATAACTTGCTATAGTATGCCATAAAGCATGGGTAAACGCAACACTTGTCTGCGGATAAGCACTTTAAATTCGGAATGTCGAGCTATTCACGCCATTCAAGAAGCTTGCTTTTGCTCTCCAGCTCTTCGCGCAGAGCCTTGCTCTTGTCTCTGTCCAGCGGGTGCAGGCGCAGGAAGATGTGCCGGTCACCATTATCAAGGAAGGATGTCAGGACGGAGATAATACGGCCGTTGTATCTGACAATAATATCAAGTATGCGTGCCAGAGTCCCCGGGGCGTCACCACATTCAATGGTTATGTCGATGCCCTTGATGTGGGCGCCGCTGATATCAACAAAGATTTTAAAGATGTCATGATCGGTGATGATGCCTAGAAGATGGTTATCTTCATCTACTACAGGCAGACCGCCGATCTTTTTTTCGAGCATAAGTCTGGCAACAGCAGCAATGCTGTCATTCGGACAGACCGTGCAGGGATTGGGTGTCATGATGTCCCTGGCTTTCACTTCGGTCAAAAGATATTGTATCTCGTGAATTTCGAGGGAATTCGCTTTGGAGGGTGAGGCACTTTTTACATCACGATCGGAGATAATGCCAATTACCCGGTTTTCCTCGTCAACCACAGGGAGCCTGCGGATATTATACGTTTTCAAGAGTTTTTGACACTTGGAAAGTGAAGTGGTCGCCGTAACAGAAACAGGCTCCCTGGTCATCCAGCTGGCTGTGCGCATGAAGTCCTCCTGCACTGAGTTTATATGACCGATATACACAGGCGATCACCTTTAATCAAGCGTCGTTCGTCCTGAGGCAGCGTCCGGAACATCGACTACAAGTCCAGAACAAAACCTGGCTGTCGCCATCCGAAAGAGAGATTTCATACAGATGCACAGAGTCGGCCATGTAAGCTTCTCTGTTGAATCGAAAGATGACCCACGGACAACTTTTCGAGAAAAGATGCCAGACAACACTTGGGCCTGGTTAACGGGAAGAATGATTTTTGCTCTTAAAACACTGAACTGTGGAAAGCCATGGGCCCGAATGGCAGCATCAGTCGATGTCTGGCCATTTTAGGACACCACTATGCCGGGAGAAGTTCGTGCCATGATATCGACCTCCTGTCTGGAGGCCGATATCACATGAAGAATGGCACGTTCAAAATATAGCCACGTATTTTAGAAATCAGACACCAGGCCTGGAATCTGCAGAGGGCAGGATTAATCCCGCCCTCAAGTACGCGGGGGGCATCAGGCTACTGCTGTTGACACTTTTCCTTCAGACATATTGCCAGTTTCCTGCCAAGCTCATGCGCCTGCTTCATGCCCTCGTGAGTTGGGGCCCATTGTATTCGAAGCGGGTCGGCGGGCATTTCGCACTTCATCTCTGTCAGGTACTGTTGCAGCAGTTTGCCAGACTCGCCGGACCAGCCGTAGGAACAGAAGGCGCCGCCCACAAGAATTTTTGGACGCAGTCCTTTGATGTAGGTCAAGGCGCTCATAACATAGGGCATTACGGAGTTATTGTGCGTCGGAGAGCCTGCGACCAGGCAGCTGGCATCGGCCAGAGCAGTCATGATGGCGCTGTGATGATTCTTTTTGACGGAAAGAATGCTGGTTGGCACGCCATTCTCTTCCAGACCACTGCATACGCCGTATGCCAGACGCGCAGTAGAGTTCCACATGGTGTCGTAAATGACCACAGCACGCTGACGGGGCTTTTGCTCAGCCATTTCGCGATAGCAGTTGACAATTTCGCCTACCATGTCGCCGCGCCAGATGAGGCCGTGGTCAGGAGCAATCATGGCGATGTCCAGACTCTCAACCACAGGCAGGGTTTTTAGTACCTGGGGAGAGTAGGGCAGAACGATGTTAAAATAGTATTCCTTGACTCTTTTGACAAGATCACTGTGATCATGTTCATCAGCGTAGCGCCAGGAGGAGGAGATGTTCTGACCAAAGGCGTCCTGTGAGAAAAGAATTTTGCTTTCCGGGCAGTAGGTGACCATGCTGTCAGGCCAGTGCAGCATGCGCGTTTCCTGGAAGACCAGCGTGTGGCTGCCGATGGACACGGTCTCGCCGCTGGATACGGCCTGCACAGGCCATTTCTTCATGCGTTTGCCATAGTAGCCTTCCATGGATTTGAGGGCCATGACAGAGCAGAAAATTTTTTCCGGCTTGCAGGCCTCGATTACCTCGGCCAGGGCGCCTTCGTGGTCGAGCTCCATATGGTTGACGACCAGGTAGTCGATTTCTTCTGGCGGCAGGACGTGCGCCAGGCGACAAAGCAGAGTTTTGCCCATGCCAGCGGGAACGGTGTCTATCAGGACATTTTTTTCGTCCTTGATGAGATAGGCGTTGTATGTCGTTCCCTCTGGGGCCTTGGAATAGCCGTGGAAATCATGGTGATCGTAGTCGACAACACCTACCCAGTAGGTGTCCTTGGCAATCTCAACAGCATTCATTATTCAAATCAGCGCGAAAGGCCCACGCGGTCATGCGAGGGAGGAAGCGCCGCCTCCGGATTGGGTTGAAATTTGATAATTCCCTGCGCCTGAAGGCGGGGGATTCCCGCTCATTCATTACAGCCCCTCTGGCACAACGCATGGGAAGGTCATGCACAATGTCCACGAGTGCAGATTACAGGGGTGGACATGCCCTGCATTGCTTCTGTCGCATAAAGCACGCATGTGTGACGCTGTGTTCCGGACTCACCCCGGGACAGTGGCAAAATACTAAAGTGCCCGCCTGAATGGGAATTGGGCGAGCACTTTATAATGCAATGACAAACGGGTAATTAGAGGAGATCTCAAAACTCTGGATACACCATCTTAACACATTGCTTTTATATACAGCATTGTGGGTTTTGAGATGTCTTCTTAAGCCTCTTTAAAGGCATCCTTGCTGGCGCCGCAGACAGGACAGACCCAGTCATCTGGAAGTTCATTGAAGGGAATATCGTTATTTTCAGCAGGATCATAGACCCATCCGCAGATTTCACATTCGTACATGGGAAAACTCCTATATTATTTGCCTGGTCATGGAAAGAATAAAAAACAATGTTCCATGATATTAACAACTGGACAGGAACGGGAGGAGTCTCACCTCCCGGGACATGCAGATTAATTTTCGGCTTTCCAGTTGCCGTGCAGGTTGCAGTACGCACGAGCAGTGACCTTTTCGGCGCTGGTCAGGAACACAGCTTCAGGTGCATCGCCAGGTTTGAGGAAGTGGGTTAGGCTGTCGGCGCCAGTGATGAGCTCAATCCACTGAATATAATGGGCTTCGACCATGGGATGGATGGCAGAACCTACGGCTACCTTGTAGCCGCCGTCAATCTTTGTGATGACGGGAACGTGCTTTTCCACAGCAGCGTCAACTGAGCCCTCCTTCATATGCTGCATGGGAGCGCCGCAGCATTCGGGAGTACACGCCCCCCCCTCAAGGAACTCAACCAGCATGCCGCATTTTTCGCATTTGTAGATATCCAGTCTAGCGGGCATAGGAAAACTCCTGATATAAAAATCAAAAGGTTATCTTCATTATCTCCCCAGAATTGGGAAAAAACTATATTTACAAACT
>CAZJPT010000179.1:0-4043 GCA_964547835.1 uncultured Desulfovibrio sp. | reverse complement strand
CGCTCTTTCTTGGCAAGCTTTTTTTCCCTTTTTCCAAAAAAAATTTTCCCTGGCGTCAGTGTGCATCTCAATGGCCCCATATCCCCACGCCGCAGTCGCCTCAATGCCGACATCCTGATCAGCGCTCCTATGACCAGCAGAAACGACAGACGCTCTTTCGCAACCCGGCCGCGCCCTGCACCCGGACTATCCTCTCACTTGTACCTTCGCATTGTGGCCGTCAAAACATTCCCGGCGTAATGGATGCCGGATTGCCTGCAGGCCACGGGACTGCCATCATCCAGCGCCATTTCCGTCCCTGCTCAGATGTACAAAAAATGCTTCTCCATGATCCGCACAGTTTACCCGGACAAAGTCCCGGAGGTCCCGGTCACGCCGGATGTATGCTGATTTTATACTGCAATACAAATATGTTATCCATTGCTTTGTCACAATGAAACGCTCTTGCTCTCTGTCTGCGCTTCATATATACTTTGAACATCGCAGAATGGCGGAAAGGGGCATTCCCCCCTCTTTAGTCATGACTCTGCCGCTGCCACGCCAAAAAGTCATTATTTTAGGAGACTCCATGGCCTTTACTGCTGCTGTTCTGGGACTTGGCAATATAGGACGTTGCGTCATCCGTTCTCTCGAATTATGTCCTGACGCGACGTGTGTTGGTGTTGTACGCCGTGCCACGTCCATCGGTACTACGACGTACGACCTGCGCGGCGTTCCGGATTTTTCGAGCTTTGATGAGCTTCTTAACAATGTCGAGCGTCCCGATGTCGTCATCATGGGACTTCCTTCCCGCCTCTCCCCCCACGCGGCCGCAGAACTCCTTTCCAGGGGATTCTGTACCGTTGACAGCTTTGACATCCACGATCGCATCGTAGAAGTTGTAGGCACGCTGGAGGCCAGAGCTGACAAAGGTCGTGCTGTAGCCATAACCGCAGCCGGCTGGGATCCAGGCACGGATTCCATCGTGCGCACCATGTTCGAGGCCATGACCCCGGTGGGTACAACCTTTACGAACTTTGGACGTGGCCGCTCCATGGGCCATTCGGCGGCCGTGCGTTCCATTGCCGGCGTTGCCGATGCTACGGCCATAACCATTCCCATGGGTGGGGGACTTCACAGCCGCCATGTCTATGTGGTCCTGGAAGAAGGCTACACATTGGAGCAGGTCACTGACGCCATCAAGGCAGATCCTTATTTCTCGCACGACCCACTGGTCGTTACAGCGGTCGAGAATTCTCGTGAGCTCGAAATGGTGGCTGACGCCTCCCATGGTGTGCTCATGGAACGCGTAGGTGCTTCCGGTGCCGCCGCCAACCAGCACCTGACCATGGAAATGCGTATAGACAATCCCGCGCTTACTGCTCAGATTCTTGTTGCCAGTGCACGCGCCGCCGTTCGTCTGTGCAGGATGGAAAGATACGGCTGCTACACACTGATTGATATTCCACCGATCATGCTTCTGCCCGGTGACAGAATGGAATTGCTTGGACGTCTTGTCTGACACCGGCTGATACGTCGCCAGGCCGCTGCCCACCGGACGGCGGCCTTCCTTTTTGCCGCTTTTCCGGCTCTCTCAGCCATTACGTGAACATGCGATGCCCCGGCGTGTTCCGCAATTAGACAATATCAAGCATTTTCTGTATGGTGTCTGTCTGTGAGGTACGCTATGGCAATTTGTCGGATTATCACCCTGCAAAATGAACGTGAATGGGCCACTGCCGGGCAATGGCTGCAGGAACGGACGCAGCCCGTCAACACGGATATTGACGTCAAAGTCAAAGAAATTCTGGAAAGCGTCCGCCTCAACGGCGATGATGCTCTGACAGCCTACACAAGAGAATTTGATTGCCCGAACTTTCAAGGGCCACTGCGCGTCAGTGAACAGGAAATCGCCTTGGGCGCAGCCTCGGTTCCCACTGAGGCACGTGACTGCATAGCCCAGGCCGCCGGCAATATCCGGGCCTTCCACGAGGAACAAAAGGAAAAGACCTGGCTGCAGATGCGCCCTGACGGCAGCATTCTCGGTCAGATGGTCAGACCCGTAGCCCGCGCCGGGCTCTATGTGCCTGGTGGCAAGGGCGGCAACACTCCACTGGTGTCCAGTTTTCTGATGAACGCCATCCCAGCTATGGTGGCCGGTGTTCCCGACATTGCCGTGTGCACCCCTCCACGCACTGACGGCTCTGTCAATCCCGTTATTCTGGCAGCGGCACACCTGCTGGACATTCACGAAGTCTATCGCGTGGGCGGAGCCTGGTCCATCGCCGCCATGGCCTATGGCACATCCTCCATCCCCGGGGTGGACGTCATTGTCGGCCCGGGCAATATTTACGTGACTACGGCCAAACGCATGGTGCAGGGCACTGTGGGTATCGACATGATCGCCGGCCCCAGCGAGGTCTGTGTCATCGCTGACGGGTCGGCCCAGCCGCGCTGGCTGGCAGCCGATCTGCTGAGCCAGGCGGAACACGATCCTTTGGCTTCCTGTATCTGTATTGTCTTCGATGCCATACATGCCGAAGCGATTGCCAACGAACTTGACGAGCAGGTCCGAAAACTCCCGAGGCAGGAGATCGCCAGTCGCGCCCTTAAGGACTGGAGCGCCATCGTTGTGGTACCGAGTCTTAACGACGCCATCGGAGTGGCCAATCAGATTGCTCCTGAGCATCTTGAGCTTGCCATACGTTCTCCCTGGGATGCATTGCCCTATATCAACAATGCTGGCGCCATCTTCCTGGGGCATCACAGTCCCGAACCCGTGGGCGACTATTTCGCCGGCCCGAACCATGTCCTGCCTACCATGGGCACGGCCCGTTTCTCGTCGGCGCTTTCGGTGCAGACCTTCTGCAAAAAGACCAGTATCATCGCCACGTCTCGCAACTTCCTGCGCGACAACAGGGATGCCATTGCCACTCTGGCTCGCCTCGAAGGCCTGGAGGCGCACGCTCTTTCCGTAGAGGCCCGCTAGCAAAGGCTTCGAGAAACCAACTAAAGACAACGCGTCCCGGAGACGCACGGACCGGAACACGGCCCGACGAGGTAGTTGAGTGAAAATTGTTACCAGCACCAGCATAGACGTCTTCCCGCTTCTCTCCAGGGGCAAGGTCCGCGACATCTATGCCGTCGATGACAACACGCTGCTCATCATCACCACCGATCGCATGAGCGCCTACGATTTCATGATGTCCCGCCCCATTCCCTACAAGGGCGTGGTTCTGAACCAGATCTCCCTTTTCTGGATGGACATGTGCAAGGACATCATCCCAAACCACGTTCTGGAGAGCGACGTAACAGCATTCCCGGCCGCCCTGGCTCCCTGGCGCGATGAACTTGAGGGCCGTGCTGTCCTCGTGCGCAAAGCCAGCCCTCTGCCCATCGAATGCATCGTGCGCGGCTACATCTCCGGATCCGGATGGAAGTCCTATAAAAAGGACGGCACCATCTGTGGACACAAGCTGCCTGACGGTCTGCAGGAATCCGACAAGCTGCCCACCCCCATCTTTACCCCGTCAACCAAGGCCGAGATTGGCCAGCACGATGAGAACATCTCCATTGAGCACGCCGCGGAAATCATGGGACCTGAGCTGACGAAGCTGGCAGAGGAAAAGACACTGGCCATCTATGAGCGGGGCAGCTCCTGGGCAGCCTCTAAGGGCATCATTGTTGCCGATACCAAATTTGAATTTGGACTTGCAGATGGAACGCTCTATCTCATTGACGAAGTGCTGACACCCGATTCCTCGCGCTTCTGGCCTGCCGACGCTTACGAGCCCGGCCACAGCCAGCCGAGCTTTGACAAGCAGTATCTGCGCGACTGGCTCACCTCCCAGCCTTGGGACATGAAATCCGAGCCCCCCGCACTGTCCGACGATGTCGTGGAAAACACAGCCGCCAGGTATCAAGAGGCTTACCGCATACTGACCGGGCGAGAACTGGGAATCAACTAGCAATTACCGGAGAGTAAGGAGTATACCATATGCTTTTAGAAGGAAAGAAAGCGGTTATCTTCGGCGTCGCCAATAAAAAGAGCATCGCCAGGGGCA
>CAZJPT010000178.1:0-4058 GCA_964547835.1 uncultured Desulfovibrio sp. | reverse complement strand
TGTGACTTCTTACTGGTTGAAGTGGAACATGCCATAGGGAATATCTTTGTAAGCGTAATTCAAGAACGATATACCAGCTCTGTCAAGCCTCGAATCGATGGGATTCTATACCTTCGCAACGCACCTTTGTTCACTTAGGAACTGTCTGCCGTTCAGCAAACTGGCTGGCTCTCGCCTCGACAGCCCTTGTTAAGGTACATCGGACGGCTCAATTTTGAGCAGGACGCCCTGGCGCTTGCGGTCGACAGTCGCCATACCTACGTGTGCCTCTTTGTTGGAACTCTTGGCCCACTCAACCCGTTACGAGGCCAGCGCAGGGCAAAAAGCAGGTCCTTGGTCATATATGAAGAATTCTTGATATGGTGTAGCCAGCTCTTTGATGTGGCTGCATGAAACATACTGCCAGGCGCTTTTTTGAGTGGATTATGGCTTGCCAAAAACGCCGCATATCAGGCAAACAGGAAATGCGAACATTGTGACTTTGCTGACCACATATGAAAAATGACCAAGGACCTCTTGTTCTTGCAGCGAGATAAGAAAAACTTATGCAACGTTAGGATAGTATTAGTTTACGGTCATGGATTTCCCGGTATGATGAAACAAATTGTTTTGCTGGCCTGCTGTCGCCAGCGACAGCGCAGAGTAAGAACATCGGGGAGATCCATTATGGCTTTTGAGAAAGAAATCCAGGAATTGGATGAGCAGCGAAAGAAAGCCCTGGCCATGGGCGGCCCCAGGAAGCTCGCCGCATTGAAAGCCCAGGGACGCCTGAATGCCCGTGAGCGACTGGACGTTCTTTTGGATGCGGGCAGTTTCGTGGAAGAAGGGCTGCTGGCCCGCAGTATCAGTGCTGATCCACAGGTGCAGGAACGCACTCCCTGTGACGGCAAAATCACGGGCTTCGGGAGCATCGACGGCCGGCGTGTAGGCGTCGTCTCCAATGACTTTACCGTCATGGGAGCTTCCTCATCCAAGACCAATTGCGAAAAAATGGCCCATATCAAGGAAGTTTGCACAAAAGTCGGCTTTCCCATGGTCCTGCTCGGCGAATCCTCAGGGGGACGCATTCCCGACAATATGGGCGCGTATGGTATGGTTTTCGATTCCTGGGGACGCAAGTACATCCGCGACCGTAAGACCCCCTGGGCCAACGCTCTGGTGGGCATGGCCTTTGGTTCCTCGGCCTGGTACGCCTGCATGGCCGATTTCAATGTAATGACAAAGAAGGCCATCATGTCTGTAGCCTCAGCGCGGCTGTGCTCCCTGGCTACAGGACTCACCATCACGCCCGAGGAACTGGGCGGGTACAAGCTGCATGAGTCTACCGGTATGGCCGACATGGTCGTAGACACAGATGAACAGGCTATGGAGGCTATAAGGAAGTTTTTGAGCTACCTGCCTTCCAACAATGCCCAGCCTGCTCCTCGCACAGCTGTACCCGAAGGCTCTGACGAGGCTTGCTTGAGCATGCTGGAGGTCATTCCGGAAAAACCCAGCCGGGTCTACGATATGAAGAAGGTTATTGATCGCATTGTGGACAGGGATTCCTTCTTCGAGCTCAAGCCCAAATGGGGACGCGGCATGGTGACCGGGCTTGCCCGCATCGATGGACGCAGCGTGGGTATAATCGCCAACAATCCCATCTGGAAGGGCGGCGCCATAGACGCGGATGGGTGTCAGAAAGCCACCGGTTTTATTGTCCTGTGCGACTCCTTCAATATCCCGCTCATCATGCTGGAGGATCAGCCGGGCTTTCTCATAGGTATCGAAGGGGAACGTCGCAAGATTCCCGGGCTCATCATCAACTGGATGAACGCCATAGGTCTTGCCACAGTGCCGAAAATCACGCTGCAGACGCGTAAGGCCTACGGACAGGGCTACTTGAACATGGGTGGATCCATGACCTCGGACGAAGTCTGTGCGTGGTTCACTGCAGAAACGTCGTTTATGGCGCCCGAGGCAGCAGTCGGTATTGTGCTGGGGCTGAAGCGCGAAGACGATCCGGAGCGCTACGACAGCACTCTCGCTAACCTGAAAAAAAATGTCAGCTGTTACGAATATGCCAGAGTTTTCGGGTGTCAGAATGTCATCGATCCGCGCGAAAGCCGGGAATACCTCAAGAAGATCCTGGATATCTACACCCCCGCAGCGGGCATAATCAGCCAGCACAAACTCAGCAACTGGCCGACAACATATTAACCAGATGGAGACCGTGCGGACGGTCCCTAGGGCGACTTCACATGCCTGGTGCAGCACATGCGTCAGGCAGACAAAGTTTGCGCCCGTTCCGGAGCAGCCATGTCTTTTCAGTATCGTTCAAAATTCATCACGGCAGAGGAAGCCGCGGCAAAGGTCAAGGATAATGATTTCGTCGTTCTCGCCAATGGCGTCTGCGGTCCCATGAAGTTCATCAAGGCTCTGACAAGGCGCGCCCCGGAACTGCACGGCGTCAAAATGAATCACGCCAAGATTACCTCGGCAGAGCCTTTGCCCTACGTTGACCCGGCCATGGCGCCGCATCTTATGTACGATACCTTTGCCTTTGCCATTGAGTTCAAGAAAACCATGATGGCAGGCGCTGCCGACTTTGTTACCTGCGGGTATCGCGACGTCGCCTGTTTTATTGCTGACGGCACCTTTAAACCCGACGTGGTGGTATTTCAGGTGACGCCTCCCGATGCAGCAGGCTATTGCAGCTTCGGCCTGACCGGATCCTATCTTCCTGTCGCCGTGAAATACGGCAAACTTGTTATTGCTGAGGTCAATCACCAGCTGCCAGTTACAGGTGGTGCACGCGTGCATGTGGACGACATTGACTGCTTTATTGACGTCGACTACCCCCTGCCCGGCACCAGGGCCATTCCCTTCGGCGATGTGGAGCGCCGCATAGGCGAATACATCACCTCGCTGGTGGAGGACGGCTCTACCCTGCAGCTTGGGGTCGGCGCCATTCCCAACGCTGCCCTGGCCATGCTGGAAGGTCACAGGGATCTCGGTATCCACAGCGAGACCTTTGGTGACAGCGTGGTCGAACTGGTCAAAAAGGGCGTCATCAACGGCCGCCGCAAAACAGTCAGGCCCGGTCTCATGACAGCCACCTTCATCACAGGTTCAGGGCTAACCCATCAGTTCTGCCGGGAAAACGGCATGATGATCGATATTCAGGGCGTTGACTATACCAACGACCCCGCGGTCATAGCCCGACAGGATCGCATGATAGCCATCAATTCCGCTGTGGAGGTGGACATCACCGGCCAGATCAATGCCGAAAGCATCGGCTCCATTCAGATCAGCGGCGTGGGCGGCCAGATGGAGTACGCCATGGGCGCTTTGCACTCCAAGGGTGGCAAGTACATTGTGGCCATGCCGTCTACGGCGGCCAGTGGAACCATATCCCGTATCGCAGCCTATATTACGAAGGGGGCCAGTGTCAGCGTGCCCAGGCATCTGGCGGATTATGTCATCACCGAGTACGGCATTGCCTCGCTGCGCGGCAAGAACAACAGACAACGGGCCAGGGCGCTTCTGGAAATAGCCCATCCGGACTTTCGCGAAGACATTGCCCGCGAGGCCCGTGACCGGCACGACATCCACATCTGAGCTTTTTGAAGACATGATGGAGAACAGGCATGGATTTTCAGCTGACTGAAGAACACGAGCTCATTCGCGCCATGGCGCGGGATTTTGTGGAGGAACACGTCAGGCCCATAGCGGCGGAGATAGAGGAGAATCATCGCTTTCCCCAGGAGAGCGTCAAGCCCATGGCGGAGCTGGGAATGTTCGGGTTCACGCTGCCAGAAAAGTTTGGCGGCAATGAAAGCGACTCCTTAAGTTACGTTATTTGCAGTGAGGAGCTGGCCAGGGTCAGCTCCGCCCATGCCATGCTCATGGGGGCACAGTGCACGCTGACCACCCCTGTTCTGGTCAGATACGCACGTCCGGAGATTGCCGAAGCGCTTGTACCCGACATGATTGGCGGCACAAAACTCGGCGCTTTTTGCCTGACCGAGCCCGGAGCCGGCTGTGACGCAGCGGCGCTGCAAACCACCGCTGTCCTT
>CAZJPT010000177.1:0-4089 GCA_964547835.1 uncultured Desulfovibrio sp. | reverse complement strand
GTTTTGTCGCTAACATGTTGAATTTAGTCCAACCCTAAAATGCGTCGGCTCTGGCGAAGCGTGAACTTTTGCCAATCAGGATGTTCTGTGGTGGAAGAGGACTCTCCCTCTTCTGTAACCTTTAACGCCCAAGGAGAATACCATGGGTCTTCGTTCAGCTCTCGGTTCTGCATTTAACGCTGCTGAAGCTATCATCAGCACAGCAGCGTCGACCACGATAAAAGGGATGAGCATCGTCGAAGATGCTCTGGATCAAGCCCAACTGGAGCTTAAGAGCCTTAAGCGCCAGAGAGCTCAAGAGCTCACAGCAGAATTCAAGCGAATTCTCTCGGAGAATCCAACTCTGAAAGAAGACCTTACAGGCAGCCGCCAGCATCTCCACATTCACAACCCCGCCATGGGCGGGTATTTCTCAAAGAACATGAGCAAAAACATTCTTGACTACATGACCATTCCCGCTGTGGAAAAGGGTCTTGTCATGCCCTATATCATCGCCGAAGCCGGCGTAAACCATGAAGGCAGCATGGAGCTGGCCCGCCGCCTCATTCGCGAAGCAAAAGCAGGCGGAGCCGATGCCATCAAGTTTCAGACCTACCGCGCCGACACGCTTGCCTCCAAAGACAGCCCGGCCTACTGGGACACGAGCAAGGAACCTACAAAGAGCCAGTACGAGCTGTTCAAAAAGCACGACACCTTCTGGAAAAACGAGTTCGAACAGCTTAAGCGCGCCTGTGACGACGAGGGTATAGCCTTTATGTCGACGCCTTTTGACATGGAAAGCGCCCGCTTTCTGGCTCCGCTCATGGATGTGTTCAAGATTTCGTCCTCGGACATCACCAACAGGCCCTTCATCGAGTTCCTCTGCGATTTTGGCAAGCCTGTCCTGCTTTCCACCGGCGCTTCAGACCTGCACGAAGTAGCCGAGGCCGTAGAATGGATCACTGACAAGGGCGTCCCTCTCTGCCTCCTGCACTGCGTCCTCAACTACCCTACCATGGACGAGAATGCGGCGCTGGGCATGATCAGGGGCCTGCGTTTGCGCTTCCCCGATCTCGCCATCGGCTATTCCGATCACACCCTGCCGGATGACATGCATATCCTCACCTGGGCCACGCTGCTGGGCGCACGTGTCCTGGAAAAACACTTTACCTTCGACAAAACTCTGCCTGGCAACGATCACTACCACGCCATGGACAAAAAAGACCTGGCTGCCTTTATTGAGAACATGAAGAAACTCCTGACATGCGTCGGAGACTATGACGTACGCGCCCTGCCCTCCGAGGCCCCGGCCCGGCGCAATGCCCGCCGCTCACTGGTAGCTGCGCGCTCCATTGCCAAAGGGACTGCCCTGAGCCGTGAAGATCTCACCTGGAAGCGTCCTGCTCATGGCATCTCGCCACGCTGTATCGACGAAGTGCTGGGTATGGTCGCCCGCGACAACATCCCCGAGGACACAGTGTTGCAGTGGACGCACTTGGATCGCGCATAAGCGTGAGCACACAGACGCATGCGCTTCTGCATCTTCTGCCGGACAGCTGTCCCGGCCAAACTGTGCCACATTCCCGGACAGAACTAAGATTTTGCGATGAATACCAATAAAAGCGACGGCAGCACCAAGAAAACGCTGGTGCTCGGATCCATGCCGCTGCGGACTGACCCAGCCCATACACTGGCCGCAGGCCCATGGTGCTTCACCGGGCGCGAGGACTTCTTTCCCGACTGGGAGACGCGTTTTACCTTTGCGCCTGAGCCTCTGACTGACAGGACGCTGCAGGCCAGGGCCGTGTGTGAGGCAGAAACCCTGGCTGCGGACATGATCCCTGTCCTTGCCGGCAAACTGGCACCAGGCTCAACACTGGGGGAATGCTACTGGGAATTTCTACTGGCTCCCTACGTCATCAACGTAGCCCGTATGCTGGTGGAAACCTGGCACCGTGTGTGCGCCCTTGTGGAAAAGGAAGGCACATCGCCGCTCCGTGTGGAACTGCTGCCCGGGGACTGTGTCTTTGATATGGGCCAGGACAGCGATGTGATACTGCATGGCGCCCTCAATCCTGTGTGTCTGCACTGGCTCTTCAGCCTGCTGCTGCGACCTGTGGCCCCGCGTTGCTGGAGCTTGAAGCATGCCGAAGCCGTGTACGAGAGCTATCCGTCCCCGGGCCCGGCCGGACTGACCAGCCGCCTCAGGAATGCAGCCCGTTCCCTTGCCCTCATGCTGCCGGTGCCCCCTCTTAAGGGCTTCAGTCTGTCGCAAAGCCTGCGCTGGTCCCTGGCTCTCTGTCACACCAGCAAAGGTCCTGACAAATCTCGCTCCCTGCGCCAGTATTTTTCCAGTGAGGCTGGCGGGCCGTCTGTTGAACTTCCCATTGACCCGGCGCCAGTTTTTATGGCCCTTCTGCCTCGCACGCTGCGCCACATGCGACACCCGGCTTCAGTGTCGCCCCTCGCAACTCCCAGAACGCGCCTTGCTGGCATACATGTCTACGAAGACGCACACTACCGCCAGAAAATTGCTATCTGGCGCGCCAGAGGGGGCCGCGTTGCCTTCATGCAGCACGGTGGCAATTACGGCATGATGCGTCTTGCGTCTGCCTGCGAGTTCGTCGAATACACCCAGCATGCCTTCATCACCTGGGGCTGGTCCTCCTGGCGCTCAGACTGTCGCGAAAACAGGGGGCAGGCTCCCTTCCTGCCACTGCCCTCGCCGCAGCTGGCCCGTGTGCGCGACGCCTGGACAGGCGGCGATGAGCGCATCATCTTCGTTGGTACGGAAATGCCAGGCTTCAACTACCAGATGGATTCGCACCCTACCGCACTGCAGAACCTGGCCTATCGCGACCACAAAGTCTGGCTGCTGGAATCTCTGGGACGCAGACGCCGGCAAATCACCTTCTACCGTCCCTATTTTCCTGTACCCTGCGCACTGGACGACGCCACCTGGCTGCTGCCGCAGTTTCCCCGCGTCCGCCTGTACAGTGGACCACTTTTGCCCGGACTGCTTAAGTGCCGCCTGCTCATCCTTGATCACCACGGCACGACACTGCTTGAGGCCATGGCTGCCAACGTGCCCACGGTCTGCTACTGGCAGCCCGCCCACTGGCCGGTGACGCCCTCTTTCCAGCGTGTTCTGCTGGCTCTGGGAGACGCCGGCGTCTGGCACTCCAGTCCCGAGTCCGCAGGCGCCCACATCGATGAGATGTGGCCAACGCTGCTCGACTGGTGGCGTTCCGACAAGGTGCAGAATGCCCGCCTGCTCTTCCTTGAAAACTTCGCTCAATGCTCTTCGGATGCAGGCAAACGCTGGCTCCAGGCGCTGCGCAGTCTCTGAGCAAACCACATAATTTGTGTTCGCAAAGCCATCCTGCTCGTTCCGGATGCATTTTCCTGTGCTTTTTCTCTCTCCTGTCTGATGCGGGAGAGGAGGTCTGTTGTGAAACTTCTGCTTCGTCTCCTTTTTCAGCTTCCCCTTTCAGGGGGCCTGTCGGCCCGGCTGACAGCTCTCATCATGGTCTGTGCCCTTGCTCTTGCACCGGCTGCCTTTGCCAGGCAGGCCGCTCAGAACAAGACAGCTTCAGAGTCCGATGCCACGGCAGAAGACCAGGAACTGACCAGCGCCGACGCTAACGCCCTGCAGCGTGTACAGCAAGCCCTGGACAAGGGAGATTACCGTTCCGCCGTTGATCTGCTCACGCCCCTGGCCAACAGGAAAAATGGCGAGGCGTGCTTCGTCCTTGGGACCCTTACCCGCGAGGGCAAGGGCACACGAAAATCTCTTACCAGAGCCGCCCAGTACTTCAAAGTTTCAGCAGAACAGGGCGACGCCCGCGGTCAGAACGCCTATGGCAACGTACTCGCCATGGGAGAGGGCGTGCGCCGCAATTTTCAGGAGGCCGCGCGTTGGCTGACAAAATCCGCCGCACAGGGCAATGCCACTGCCCAGTACAATCTCGGCTGGTTGTACGCCCAAGGGCGCGGTGTCAAGCGCAGCGAACAGAAGGCCGTAGACTGGTTCACCAGAGCTGCCAATCAGGGCATGGCCGAAGCCCAGTATGCGGTTGGCTGGATCTATATGAACTCCAGGGACGAGGG
>CAZJPT010000176.1:0-4089 GCA_964547835.1 uncultured Desulfovibrio sp. | reverse complement strand
CACGCTATTCCCAACTGAAGCGTCAGGCCATCTCAACTCGCGCTCAATTGAGGCTGGCTCCAGCTACCCCTTGAACGGATACAAAAAAGCCGCCATGTTCAGTGTCCAGGGCAGACAAAGAAATGGCGGCAGAAGAACGACTTGCCGGGATGTGACTTATGGGAGCCTGCTGTATTCGGAATCGGCGACTGGCTCAAGCCATTCGTTGGAGGTGTTTTCTCCAGGAACAGCGATGGCTATGTGCACGAACCAGCTGTCCTTGGCCGCGCCGTGCCAGTGCTTGACGCCGGCTGGGATGACCACAGTGTCACCAGGCTTGAGTTCCTGGGCTGGCTTGCCCCATTCCTGGTACCAGCCGCGACCTGCAGTGCAGAGCAGAATCTGGCCGCCACCGCTGGTGGCCTGGTGTACGTGCCAGTTGTTGCGACAACCGGGTTCAAAAGTCACATTGGCGATGTTTAATCCCTCGGTGGTCAGTTGCTGCAGATAGCTTGTGCCAATGAAATACTGGGCGTAGGCGGTGTTTTCTCCGCCGCGTGGGAAGGGACCGAGATCTGGCGAGCTCATGGCATCCTCTTTCTGTCCCGCATCATTTGCGGCAAAGGCGAAGGGGCTCAGGGACAGCACGAGAAGAAGCATGAGACACAGCACAGGTCCTGTCTTGGTTGTCTTCATCAGGAGGCTCCTTGCCGCCCGTGCATGAGGCGGCGGCTTTGCACTTTCCAGCCGTTGGGTCGGGGACGTGCGGGAAACGTAATATACAGGTACATTCCATTGTAGTTGCCTGGATAAGGATGAAGACAGACACATTCCTTGAAAAAAATTATCTGATTCTATCACAGTCTTCCAGAATGACCGTATGCTTCTGTACAGCGCTGCTATGCGTCTTCCAATGACAGACAAGCCTCCAGCAGCCATAGCGCGTTGTGAAAAGCGCATAGTGGACAAAAATACCTTCATACGGGCCGATGGCACCTTGACCTGATCAGTTTGCACTGCACAATTGATGGCAACTGTATGTAAATAATAACGACACCTTGTTCTATGAAGAAGGTGCCGTTTCAGGTTCTTGGGGGGCGATGTTGTCCGCTGTCAGGAAGGGATTGGACAGTGCGATCTATTGTACAGAATTTTCCAATTTTTCCACGAGAGCGCGCAGTTCCTTACCCGGAACAAATCGAGGCATGTTACGGGCGGGTATGGTAATTTTATTGCCAGTGGCGGGATTACGACCGATGCGTTCCTTGTGATGGCTGAGCTTGAACGTACCAAATCCGCCCAGCGTGATAGAATCATGCTTTATCATTACCTCGGAAAGAGTAGACAGAACGGTCTCGAGCACAATACCAGCGCGAACCTGGGTGATACCGGCTTTGATAGCTATCTGTTTAACAAGTTCTGCTTTGGTCAAGAAGCACCTCCTCGGGATGCATGAACAGGGAACGGCAGCGACGCATTTCATTCATAAAAAGAAATCACTGGACCATGACAATCGGCGGGGGTATGAAAAATCCTTGGTCACGCACGTTGCCGGATGATGCATGCGTGTCGTGATGGGTGATTTCCTTGAATCTTCTCTCTCGCCGGGCCGGCGAAAAGGAACGCATTATGGAACTGACACTGCGACTGGCAGGCGTCGAGGACGAAAGTATCGTAGACGGCCCTGGCTTGCGGATGACGATATTTACTCAGGGGTGCAAACATAAGTGTCCTGGATGTCACAACCCAGAGACGCATTCTCTGGACGGCGGCTACTTGGAGAGCGCCGCAGCCATCATTGAGCGTTTTGACGAAGATCCACTCCTAGCTGGCATCACCTTTTCCGGCGGCGAGCCCTTCCTGCAGCCTGGCCCACTTGTCTGGCTGGCAAGACAGGTGCACGCCCGTGGCAAGAACGTAACCGCCTTCTCTGGCTATACCCTGGAGCAGCTGGATGCTCTGGGAGAGGATGACGTCGATGTTGCCGCGCTCCTTGACGAACTCGACTACCTGATCGACGGCCCCTACATCGAGGCACTGCGCGACCTTGAGCTGGATTACAGGGGAAGCTCTAATCAGCGTTTTCTCGACAGAGCTGCCATAGCCGAACTTCGTCGCGCCCGGCGCGCCCGGTAGGAACTGTCCATAAACAATTTACCCAACGCGGGCTTGGCGGAAATTGAACCATACGGCATCCATTTAGAAAAATACCCAGGTTATTTACGGACAATTTCTTAGTGGCGTCATTGTCATTCTATACATGAAGGTCTTCCGCGGGCTGCGCGCTGGGACGTGGCGGCCACGTGGAAGACCTTACGGGAAGGAGATCAGCAGAAGAGAGGGGGGCTAGAGGGATTTGGCGACGCTATTCGCAAAGTCCTCGATATCGGATGGAGCCGCGCTGGCATCGCCCTCAACCTTGAGGCCTCCGGCGATAATGATGGCGCCAGCCTGTTTGGCAGCTTCCTCAATGTACTCCACAGAACCGCAATAATGCTGGTAAGAAGAGTCACCGGATGCGAAGGTGGCAACTTTCTTTCCTTCCAGCCCCATGTCGCCTATGGCATCGTAGACCGGCTGGAAATCATCCTGAAGTTCTATTTCCTCGTCACCCCAGCAGCTGCAGCCCAGCAGGATGGCGTCATAGTCCTTTGCAATGCCGGTGCAGTCGCTGATGTCCGCAGCGTTTTTGCAGTCAACGCTGACACCGGCGTTGGCAAGAAGGGATTCAACCTTGATGGCGATACTTTCAGTGTTGCCGGTGGTGGAACCATAGATGATGAGAACTTTGCTCATGTGTATAACTCCTTGAGGGATAATATCTTTCAATCAATAATGATGAAAGATTGGTAGCTGAGCATGGAGCTCATACTTACTCGCTGTCTGACTGATGGTGATGCTGTCTTCTTTCACTGCAGCAGGGACCTCCGGTCACCTGGCAGCATTTGTTTCCGCACTTCCCGCCGCATCTGCATTTATGAGAAATCTTGGTAAAACGCGCAGCTGCCTTTGCGATAGCACCATCACTCGGGAAATCATCCTTGCCGCGTCGGATAAGCACGCGATTCCCGTCACTGGCCAGGGTAAATCCCATGGGTCCCTTGAAATAGATACTCCGGGCCGGGACGCGACTGCTTGAAATGAGCTCTTTGAGGGATCGAATAGTGGTCTGATGCATCCCCTCATTGAGATTCCTGACGTCTACAAAGACCCGTCCCGTTCCATCACCGTAATTCTTAAGCAGATCTGACATGGAAATAAGTGTCCTGGCATCAGGCTCCTTGCTCAAATTGATGTGCAAGTTCTTTCCGTTGCGGTGATAATCAAGGTCAGGGGTAAGTTTTGTGCTCTGCATGCTGGCAACTCGCTCATGGTTGGCGTTCTCGAAATTTGTTCTGCCGCTGCTATAATGAGAAAACGATAGTGAAAACGGATTTCAAAGTCAATACGCCCGGCAAGAAAAGAATTGCGTCCGGCTGCATTCTGCAAGAGCGTTCGCCAGAGTGAAGGGCAGGGCGTGCAGGCATTGAGCTCGCCTCGCAATGCGTGATTACCAGCCTCATCTGCTTTTTTGACGATGCCAGGCGCCACAGAATACTCTTTGTCAATGGATGCTGGGCTGCCCAACCAGCTCCTTCTTTCCCTCTCTGCGTACGTCCATTGAGAGGCCAGGAGTTGATCCGAAAAATCCGGTGTCAAGTGAAAGTTCCTGGTACCATATAGCGGTTTCGTCTCGAAGCTTCGAAGACATCTCAAAACCCACAATGCTGTACATAAAAGCAATGTGTTAAGATGGTGTATCCAGAGTTTTGAGATCTCCTCTAACTGTAGTTGAAGGCAGGTGAAAGTCCTGCGTGGGAAAGGGATACAGCGGGAGCTTTACAGCAACCCACCCAGCACCCAGCACCCAGCACCCAGGCCTTGGGCGCTGGGGCGTGAGGCCCAGTGCCAGGCGTAGGTCGGGGAAATCGCGCCTCGAAAGAGGGGAAGCCGTATGAATCAGCCTCGAAAATTAAATTCAGGGAGCCGATTCCTTCATATTGAACGCAGGCTATATAGGGCCAACGTTATGCGAGTTGGTATTCGCCCTGCGGGGTCTCTTGATTACGG
>CAZJPT010000175.1:0-4098 GCA_964547835.1 uncultured Desulfovibrio sp. | reverse complement strand
GGTAGGTTTTTTGCGCCCTTTCGATAGGAGCCAAATTAAAATGCGTCGGCTCTGGGGACTCGCACTCCTTGATGTCCTCACAAAGCCCAGCCTCGAGCAGGAGCATGGCGTTGAAGAGCTTAAGAAGCATTTGTGTCACATTCGCCTAAGCGATGTGGAAATTCCTGACTGCGTCGTTACTGTGTCGTGAGAGATGTCGCGTTCGGGAAAATCCTTGAAGATTCGTGCAAGCGCCACGCGACAGGCTTTCCAGAACCCGCCAATGTGACGTATCCGCCCTGTGGTTGAGATTGCCTGCTGCAAGGCCGAAGCCGTGCCGGTTTTTTTCAGGCGCCCGCAGCGCCGGTCACTGACTGCCGCCGCTTCTGCCTCGCCCGACGTTCCTCCATGAGAAACCGTCCTGTCACCGAGGCCTGGTCGGCGGCAATTGCCTCGGGCGTGCCGCAGGCGATAATCTGACCGCCGCGCTCGCCACCGCCAGGGCCCATGTCCATGACATAATCCGCAGAAAGAATAAAATCTGTGTTGTGCTCGATGACCACCACTGTGGCTCCGCGCTCTACCAGGGTGTGCAGTACGCTGATAAGTTTGCCCACCTCGTGCATGTGCAGCCCGGTGGTCGGCTCATCCAGCACGTAGAGAGTGCCTGGCAGACTGCGTTTGCCGAGCTCACGCGAGAGCTTGATGCGCTGTGCCTCGCCGCCGGACAGGGTTGTGGCCGCCTGGCCAAGATGCAGGTAATCAAGCCCCACGTCCTCGAGAATGCCCAGGCGCCTCTCAAGGCTTGGAAAATTCGCAAAAAACTGTCTTGCCTGGGCCACAGTGAGATCGAGCACCTCGGAGATGTTGAGACCCTTGTAACGTACTTCCAGAGTCTCGTGATTGTAGCGTTTGCCATGGCAGACGTCGCAGGTGACGCTGATATCAGGCAAAAAGTGCATCTCCACCTGTATCTGGCCGTCGCCGTGACAGGTCTCGCAGCGACCTCCCTTGACATTGAAGCTGAAGCGGCCGGCGTTGTAGCCGTGACGTCTGGCATCCGGCGTCATGGCAAAAATCTGACGTATCTCGTCAAAGACCTTGGTGTAGGTCGCCGGATTGGAGCGCGGCGTACGTCCTATGGGAGTCTGATCAATAACCACCAGGCGCTCTGCCGCCTCAGCACCCTCCATGCCTGCAATAACGCCCGGATTGTCCACGCGCATTCCAAGATGGATGGCCAGGTGCTTGTAGAGGGTGTCCACCACAAGAGATGACTTGCCGGATCCGGAAACGCCGGTAACACAGGTGAGTACTCCCAGGGGAAAAGCCACATCCATGCCCTTGAGGTTATTGGTGGCCACACCCTTTAAGGTAATCCAGCCTGCAGGCTCGCGGCGCTGTTCCGGCATGGGCACACGCAGATCGCCGCGCAAATACCTGGCTGTCAGCGTGTCCGAGCGAAGCAGGTCAGCAACCGGCCCTGCAAAGGTGACATTTCCGCCGCGCATCCCGGATCCAGGACCAAGCTCAATGACACTGTCGGCCTCGCAGATGGTGGCCTCATCATGCTCTACCACGAGCACAGTATTGCCCCTGCTCTGCAGAGAGCGCAGGGTGGCAAGCAGCCGCTCGTTATCCCTTGGGTGCAGGCCTATGGACGGCTCGTCGAGCACGTAGGTCACGCCTACCAGCCCCGAGCCCAGCTGTGAGGCCAGACGTATGCGCTGCGCCTCGCCGCCTGAAAGTGTGGTCATGGAACGGGCCAGGGAGAGGTAATCCAGCCCTACATTCATGAGAAAACTCAGTCTGTGACACAATTCCTTGAGCAGTGCCCGGGCTATGACGGCTCTTGGCCCTTCGAAAACACGGTTTTTGAGCCATTCCAGCTCACGCTCCACGGACATGCGACAGAGATCGGCTATGTTCATACCGTCCACGCGCACGGCCAGTGCCTCGGGCGAGAGGCGATCACCGTGGCAGGCCGGACAATCCATGGTCTGCCTGTATCGTGACAGCTCGTCTCGCCAGGCATCGCCATACTGCATTCCCTTTTCCAACAGGGGAATGACACCCGGCCAGCGCTCATTGGTCACCTGCAGGTTTACATGCGTCTCAAAGGCAACATGCTCGGCCTGGTAATCGCCTCTGGCAAAGAGGGCCACGCTGCCCCCCATCCAGTTGCGGCGCAGACCGGGAGAGGACGAAGCCGCCCTGCCCTCCTCATCCTCCCCAAAGAAGAGCGCTGTCCAGGCCTCATCTGTCAGCTCCTCCAGGGGGGTGTCCAGAGTGAAGCCATGGCGCGCTGCCAGGGCTGCCAAAGGTGTTTCGAAGGAGCTGAAGACTTGTTTGTCCTGCCATGGCAGAAGGGCACCGGCGCGCAAGGAAAGCCCCCGGTTGGGGGCTATCAGACGCGGCTCGAAATAGTCCACAGTGCCCAGTCCCACGCAGCGCGGGCAGGCGCCCTGCGGCGTGTTGAAGGAAAAGAGCTGCGGGCTTGGCGCAGGCATGGAGATCCTGCAGGAAGGACAGGCCGAGGTTGTGGAGTATATTTTATCGCGTCCGCCCCCGGGCAGATCCAGACGGTGCAGGATCATTCTGTCCCCTGCTTCCTTGAGAGCCAGTTCAACAGACTCCGCCAGACGCGTCCGTATCCCTTCCTTGACCACCAGACGGTCCACCACCAGGTCCAGGCTGTGTTTTTTGTTCTTGTCCAGAGGCGGCACGTCATCAATAAGGCTGATGACACCGTCGACACGTACGCGGGCAAAGCCTCTGGCCTTGAGTTTCCTGAGCCTGTCCTGCTGCGTCCCCTTTTGCAGTTCCACAAGCGGCGCGATGACAAGAATTTTCGTGCCAGCCGGCAAATCAAGGATCTCCTCCAGAATCTGATCCGTGGAACGGGCTTCGATAGGCCTTCCGCAGTGCGGACAAAAGGTGGTGCCAAGACGTGCGAAAAAGACGCGCAGAAAATCATGAATCTCCGTGACCGTGCCTACGGTGGATCGCGGATTATGGGAGGCAAATCCCTGCTCCAGGGAGATGGCCGGCGTCAGCCCTTCGATCTTCTCCACGTCAGGTTTGTCCATTCTCGGCAAGAACTGCCTGGCGTATGCAGAAAGCGATTCTACGTAGCGGCGCTGCCCCTCGGCATAGACAATGTCAAAGGCCAGGGTCGACTTGCCCGACCCCGAGGGACCACATATTACCACAAGCTCGTCACGCGGGATATCCACAGTCACGTCGCGCAAATTGTGCTGCCGCGCCCCTTCCACGTGTATGCAGTGCTTCTTTTCTGCGGCGCTCACGTCACCATTGTTGTCCATATACTGCCTCAGCGTTCAAGCCAGTCCCTGAGTCTGGCCTCGAAGGTTTTCTCATCGTAACGACAGTGTTCGTACATGCCGGCTTCTTCACGCTGACGCGCCGCCTCAGCCAGGATAATGGCCGCCGCTACGGAAACGTTAAAGCTCTGTATCATGCCAAACATGGGGATATAGAGCTCGCCCGTGGCCAGATCGGCCAGTTCCGGGGCAACACCGCGGTGTTCGTTGCCCATGATGACGGCCGTAGGCAGGGTAAAGTCCCAGGAGCGCAGGGGGCGCGCAGAGGGCGTGCAGGCCGTGACCAGAATCTGGTGTCCCTGCAGCGCCAGGCCGAGTTCCTCCTTATCACGATGCCGTCTGGTCTCAACCCACTTGCGCGCCGACGCAGAACTCTTGCGGCCGAGAATGGGAAAGGCGGTATCTGTGTAGTAGAGATGCACGGCCTCGACACCAAAGGCATCGCAGGAACGGTATATGGCTGACACGTTGTGCGGGTCGTGAATATTGGCCAGCACCAGAGTGAGGTCGGGCTGTCTGTGGGCGAGCACGTCGCGTATGCGCTGGCAGCGCTGCTCTGTAGGATTTTTTGGCATGGCGTTTCCTGTTTGTTTTTCCGCTGGCGGCGGATCGCAGCCGACGGCGCCGCGCCATGCGGCGCTGCCGGGGGACCATACGACTTTTCCGCCTGGCCCGCCACATGATTGACAGCGAGCAGAAATCATCAGACCCGTGCGACGCCATCTGCTTCGCACGGGTCTGCATTCGGGAAAAGGACAATATGTGGACGTGATCC
>CAZJPT010000174.1:0-4156 GCA_964547835.1 uncultured Desulfovibrio sp. | reverse complement strand
CCCAACACCTATGCCGATGAATGAAATTGTTGAAATCACTCTGCCCAATGTCGGTTCATCACGGCCAGCTTACTTTTTCGCACGCGGCTGCGGCATTGTTTCACGTGAAACAGCACCGCAGACATTCAGGTCCTTCAGCGCAGCCATGGGCACAAAGCCAGTGCCTCAGCAGTGGGCACAGCACCTCCCCCTAGCGAGCGCTCATAAAGCACCACGTCTACGTCAATCTCAGTAACGCTTGCCGCACTGCGCCAGGCCTCGACCAGGACACGCCCTGCAGCTTCCTCGTAAAAAGACCGTACACAGCGCAGACGCCGAATACCGAACCCGTTTTCTTCCAGCGTCATGATGAGACGAACCAGTCTGGAAGCTGGAAAAATCACAAAAAGACGACCATGATGCACCAGAAGACGGCAGGCCGCAGTGCAAAAATGTCGCAGGCCGTCAATGCCACGCCTTGCCTTGTTCTTCATAGGATCTGGCGAGGCTCGCCCTTCCCCTTCCTCCCAGTAGGGAGGATTCATGAGCACCACGTCACAGCAAGGACGGGAGCTTTCAGCAAGGGTTCGCACATCTGCTGTCTTAAAACGTGTCACAGCAGCGTATCCGAACTTTCGAGCATTGGTGTCAGCACTTTTGACCAACGCAGCCTCAATGTCCACGCCCCAGATTTTTACGTCGTCTCTCAGAAGCGCCAAGGCGAGCGCTGTGACGCCACAGCCGCAGCCAAGATCTGCGCAGGCCAGACGGCCAGGACAGGGCAAATCAAAAGCTGCTTCACGCAGTGGATTTTTCAGGCGCAATCTGCCCTTTCCGAGACAATGGTTTGTGAATGCGGCAAGCAGCAGTGCGTCCACGGAGAAGCGTGACGAACCCGGAGGCTGCTGCAAGCCAGAGGGAAAGGCATTGCGACAAACAGCTTCCCCACAAGACGTGTCAGCGGACAAAATTCCATCAATCACAACAGCGGCGTCTCCCAGTTAAAAAGCCCGGGCCGTACCGTCTTCGGCAGGCTCTGCGGTGGCTTTTCCTGCAGTGTGACAGTAAAGGCATAGCCGGCCTTTTCCAGTTCCTGACGCTTTGCACTGAGATCAAGAGGCCATGCCGGATAGATCCAGACATTTTCTCCATACTGTCTGGCCCAGAAGATCTCCCCTTTGGGCGAGGCAAAGGGTTCATTGAGACGGACGCCCAGCGAGCCGAAACGGCTTATGCCCACTGGCCATGCCCCCTGCAGAACAATTCCCAACGGAAGCGGACTCTGGCTGGGCAGAGCCAGGAATTCCTCACAGGACAGCTCGGGTGAGACTACAGCCGCGTAAAAACCCATCTGCTTGAGCACGGCACAAAGATAACCATTTGTGACGTTGCAAAATGGCCCAGCCACAAGGCGGGCATCCTTCTCCTCGCGCATCTTGCGAGTGAAAAAGCTCATCTGCCAGGGCGAATTCAATACAAAGGTGCGAGCTCCCTCACGCCACAAATGATCCACCATACGTTGCGTGCTCTGTTCTTCATCAGGCCAGAGAACAGGCGGAAGCCACCAGCCGAAGCGCTTGAGGACGGTTCGCGACATGTCCGCTGATCTGGGTGTCAGCCACAGACAGGACAAAAATGCTCTGGCGCCGCGCGTTTCCTTGCCCTGTGGCAGGGAGGCATGGACTGTCATGGACGACATGCTGGCGCGGGGACCGGCCTTGACCGGAGCAAGGTGTGCCTCAGCCTGCTGCACAGGCCTGACCGTAAGCTCGTTCAGTCTGGCAGTCCAGTCAGCAAGCACTCGTACAAGCTCTGGTTCTCGACGGTCAATGAGATAGACAGGCACACCTGACCTGGGAGTCTTGTGCCTGGGCAGCCGCAGAACATACGCGCCACCCTTGGGCGTCGACCGCGTAACAGGAAGTGTCGCATGCCATTTCTCGTCTTCGACGCCCACGCGCAGGTAGTCACGGACCATGAGGGGAATATGAGGCTTGATGGAGACACTGCCCCCGGGACCATTGCTAATCTTGCCAACCAGGAGACCGGAACTTGTCTGTCCGGAGGGATCCACAGGCACAGTGACGCGCTGCGGCAGAAAGCGGGCACGTGTGACAGGACGACCAAGGGCCATGTCCAGAATATCCAGGGCCACCTTGCGGGCCTGACTGTCACCGGGGTTGTCGCGCAGAATGCGATAGGCCGTGACCGTATGATAGACGTAGTGCGGTCCCTTCTTGCGACCCTCGATTTTCCAGGACACCAGATGCGGAATACCTGTGAGTATCTTGGTCAGCACGTCCACAGACAGATCCTGACAGGAAAAATAGCGCCCGGACTGACTCCCGCCGAGACGGATCTTCGGCCGCTGTTCCCTGTCCTGCACCCGAGCGGCCCCACGTCCCCCTTCCCGCTCGCCGGACTGCCTGTTCTCGCGTTGATAAAGCGCAAGCAGCTCCGGACCCTGCTTGTACACGCGGCGGCAAGGCTGAACGCAGCGGCCGCGCAAGCCGCTTTTGCCGCCCATATAACTAGACCAGTAGCATCGGCCGGACACGCAGTAACAGAGGGCTCCGTGAATAAAACACTCGAGTTCCAGATCATCGGGGCAGGATTCCCCCATCATGCGAATCTCGTCAATGCTCAGTTCACGGGGCAGGACGACGCGTGCAGCGCCAAGATCACGCGCCACAGAGAGCGCTCCCGGATGGGTGACGTTAGCCAGCGTAGAAAGCGTGATCGCTCCGCTAAAGCCCACCTGACACGCCACCTCCAGCAGTGCCGGATCCTGCACAATGAGGCCGTCGCAGCCAACCTGTGTCTGCAGGCGGCTCATCAGTCTGGCCGCGGCCGCTGTCTCCTGTGCCTTTATCAGGGTATTCATGGCCACAGTCACACGGGTGCCATTCTCATGGGCGAGATCAGTAAGCCTGGACAGCTCGGTGAGACTGAAGTTTTCTGCCTGCATACGGGCGGAAAAAGCCTTGAGCCCGAGATAGATATTGTCAGCGCCAGCCGCCAGGGCGGCAAGAAAACAGGACACATCACCGGCCGGGGCAAGAATCTCCGGATGCTCCTGGGTGGGATCTTTTAGAACTGACTGCAATGTTCAACTCCGCTGGCCGGTACAGGGGTCAATCTGTGATTTTATCCGGCAAAACATTGTCTGGAATTGTGTTTACGTGCCTGGATTGTGTTTTGCTGGCAGTTCCTGTGATACTGCCACAAGCAAGTTCGTTCCTTGCCGTTCATGATTTCCCGCCTCAGCGCATTGTGCGGCTGTCAGGGGACATTTTCTCATGACTGCTCCAGAAGGCCTGAGGAGCAGGGTAACACGCACGAAAACGATCTGGAAAAACACATCAAGTGTATCGCTGTTCACTTCTTTCTGGCCAGCTCAATCTCAATGGCCCGCTGAAACACATCCTTGGGCACAGCGCCGCGGATGACCAGGTTGTTCACGAGAAAATACGGTGTTCCTTCAACGCGCAGCCTGTCGGCGTCCTCTATATCCTCGTTGAGGATGGCAGCCGCTTCCTTGCCTCTGCGCACACTGTCCAGCTTGCGCATGTTCACACCTGTTTCCTGCGCTACCTGACGGATGAACTTCTCACCATCAAGGAAGAGCTGATCACGTTCGTGGAACATCCTTCTGTAAAATTCCCAAGCCTTGTCTTTATCTATCAGGGAAATGGCAATAAAGTAGTTGGACGCCAGACCGCCGAGGCCGTTGCGCTCAAGCGGCATGTTCTTGAAAACGAAGGAAACGCGATCCTTGTATTCCTTGAGGATCTCCTCGATGGTCTGCTCGGCGCGCAGACAGTAATTACAGGTAAAATCAGAGAAGGAGATAATCTGCACCTTGGCGTTGGGGCTGCCAAATCTGGGACGATTGTTTACCGCAACCTTTTTCTGCTCCCGTGCATCCTTAAGCCACTGCTTCTCGAAATTGCTCATGCGGCGCTTGTCCGATCCGAGCTGGACGATATCAAGCAGCTCCTCGCTGTGAGCGTTCATGAAGTCCAGCAGAATTTCAGGATTTTCACGCAGCAGCTGCTCAAGGGCGGGTCTGAGATCGCTGGATCTGAGCTCGCCGGCTTTAGCCGGAAAGGGATGTGCGGCAAGGGACAGCGTGATGCACAGACCCAGTAGCGTTTTGCTTTTCACCATATGCATT
>CAZJPT010000173.1:0-4162 GCA_964547835.1 uncultured Desulfovibrio sp. | reverse complement strand
TTTTCCCTCCCGACAGAGGTTTACGATCCGAGGACCTTCATCCCTCACGCGGCGTCGCTGCGTCAGGCTTTCGCCCATTGCGCAATATTCCCCACTGCTGCCTCCCGTAGGAGTTTGGACCGTGTTTCAGTTCCAATGTGGCCGATCATCCTCTCAAATCGGCTACCCATCGTCGCCTTGGTGGGCCGTTACCCCGCCAACAAGCTAATGGGACGCGGACTCATCTCTGTACGAAAGCATATGCAGAGGCCTTCTTTCCTCAAAGCGTAAAACCATGAGCGTATTCGGTATTAGCAGCCGTTTCCAGCTGTTATCCCCAATACAGAGGGAGATTATCCACGCGTTACTCACCCGTGCGCCACTCTACTCGTGGCCGAAGCCACTTTCTCGTTCGACTTGCATGTGTTAAGCACGCCGCCAGCGTTCAATCTGAGCCAGAATCAAACTCTCCAGTTCAAATCTGTTCAAGATCTCTACTTGCGTAGAAAATCAGAATCTCAAAGTTCTCTTCCCGTTCGCTGTTCACTTGTCAAGGAACACACCCGGAAGCCGGGCTTCCGCGCTGTCTTTTGCAGCGGCTCGGGCTTTATGCCCGATTGTCTCACGCCTGTCAACACATTTTTCACCGGTTCGTCAAAATTCTTTTGCGAATGGCGACTGTGTGTTTTTCCCGACGTGGGATAGTTAATATAGCGAGCTGTTGACCTGTCGTCAAGTACTTTTTTCGCCTTTGCAAAAATTTTTGCAGCAGGGGAACAGAAGACTTGACGATGCCGGAAAACCTCCGGCTGCCCGGTCAAAAACGCTCACAGCGTTTTCAGCCGGTGCGGAGGGCATTTCTACGCATGTCGACCGCCCCTGTCAACGCCTTTTCAAGAAATTTTCTGAAAAAAGCGGACGCTCCGTCGCAACAGTTTGTAATGCAAAGATTTTTACTGACCTCCAAAGCTTTTGCTGATCACGCAGACAGCACGTTTTTCCAAAAAAAGGCAAATGCCTTGCTGCTTCAGTCAGACAGTGGCTCGAGACGTTCCCAGGCTCCTGGATGATTGCGGGCCAGTTCCGCACGCAAAATCGCCCCCGTCGCTGGCTCCAGATTTGACAACAGCCTGGCCGCCCGCTCAATGGCGGCTGTCCCGCTGACAAAGTCGTCGGCGTCAATGGCAAAGCCTCTGAGACAATCCTCTGCAATGAGATCGAGCACATCCCGCTCTACGCATGACTGCGAGGCCATACAGGCCAGGGCCTCGCCAGCTGCTGCCACAGGCATTTGTCCGAGAACGCTGACTGCGTCGGCATCTCCGAGCAGGCCAAGCGCCACTGCCCTGCCCTGCGGGCTTTCAATGCTCAGACGTCGAGCCAGGCGGCGGCAGTTGTCGCCCTGCGGGCGCGTCAGCTTTCTGACACTTCCCATTGTGCTGTCATTCTTCTGACTGCTGTTGATGCGGCGACGCCGTGACACGTATAAAAGCGTCGTACACAGCACCAGCAGCGAAGCCACGAGACCGGCAATCAGCAGAGGCATTATCCTTCGCCATGTTCCGGTGAACTGCAAAAAGCTCACGGCTATGCTGTCCCCGCGCTCCCCCTTGAGGCCAACGGCGTGGCTGACCAGATTGCACAGTCTCTCTTGCTCCACGCGCAGCCCATCGGGACTGGTCGGCAGGCCAGGCACGCTGCTGTCGATAATGATGGCCACGAACACAGGTGCACGTGCAGCGCCTGTTTCATTGTCACGGCTCACCTGCACGACCAGGTGGTCCTCGCCGTAAACCGGGGCGAGCAGCTTCCGTATGCGCTGTTCAATGCCGGCAAGGCTTGCTTCGCTTTCATCTATCCTGCTCGATCCGGCCAGCGCCTCCTGGAGCACAGGTGCCCGCAGAAAAACCGTCTCACCACGATGTCCGCTCAAACCGGGAGGCAGCCCGGTGATGAAAAAAAGGAAGACGGTGAGCACAAGACTCGACAAAACGAGACGCGCAAGGCGCCTGTCATTAAGCTGACGCTTCCCGGTCATTGCAGCAATCCTTTCTTGCATGACAACCCTGAAGACCAATGCGCATGAACAGCAAGGGGCAGTCTGCCGCCCACAGGCAAAACGCAGCGCGCACAAAGGTGAGCCTGCGGAAGATTCCCCCTTCTCCCCTGGCATATGTTAAGCAAAAAGGATGCCGTATGATGTGAATGATGCCATCCAGGCGGAGAACGCTCCTCGCACTCCCGCATCATTTATGCCACATCAGATTGTGCCTTGTACCATCAGCCAAAAAGGCCTGAACCTGCCGGCATGTTGCACACATGCTCATTCTTGCAGGTGACGTTGGGAATTGCTGGGAAGCAACACGCAGATTCCAAAATCACGTGCAATTCAGGCCGCCGGGCCGCCGGAGCTCACATCCCACCATCTAGTGTCTAATGGCAAAAATTTGCTGTGGTATGTTGGTCTCAAAACGTCGTTATTCAAATATGATAGCATGCGTATAAACTTTTTGAGCTAAACACTATCTCCTATTAGGAGGCCGATATCACATGATTATGGGCACAGTCAAAATTCAATCACTAAATTCACAAACTTGACACTAGTTCCTTAACGCTTTTTTGGAGAAGGGCCAAGAAGCATGTCTTCTACAGACAGCCCCATCCTCGTCAGGACCATGAATACCCTGGCGCAGCCCATTGCATCACTTAGGGCGTCGTGATGGTTAAGTGGAATGCCGCATTGCGCACACACAGTACTCAACTTGAAGGACGGCAGGCTCAGCCTGCGCCTCGCACCTTTAAGCGTGCAGTAAAAAGGGAGATCCGGTCCCTCGCAGTCAAAGAACTTCCGGCACCCCATGAGCACTCCGCGGTCAAAGGTGGCATTATGGGCCACCAGTCCGGCAGCGCCGTCCATAAAATCCCGCATGACTGGCCAGATATCTTTGAATCCCGGGGCGTTTCTGAGTTTTGCCCAGGTCAGTCCATGCACATGTGTGTACATGACGACTGAGGATGGCGGTCTGATGAGGGACGAAAACGTATCTGTCAGCACACCATTTTCGACGCGGACAAGACCAACCGCGCAGGCATAGTGCGCCTGTGGCCCGCTGGTCTCAAAATCTATTGCGACAAAGCTGTCCATGATTACTTTGCTCCGGGTCGCGTGGCTGCGGCCGCCGCCTCCTTGAGCCGGTCGGCGATATATGCCTCAGTTTCTGCACTCTGCTCATCATAATTGAAACAGCTGGCATCCTCGCCACCCAGTCCTCCGGGAACCCAGTCGCCAATTTCATCGGGATCCGTGACGAGGTCAGCGTAGAAGCAGACTGAAAGCCAGCGGGAGGACGGATCGTCGTCCACCACGTCGACGAGCACAAAGAGTTCGCGACTATTCTGTTCACTGCCTCTGGCGCGCATGGAGTAACTCACACCTGGACGACAGTGATAGGAGAGCTGCACGCCAGCAGTCGCCTCAAGAAGCTCACGGTAGCGCAGCAACACCTGCCTGCACCCCAACGGATCTTCAACCCATGCATTCAAGAAAGCAGCAAAGTCTTCCTTTTCTTTTGTGTCTACCATATCGCACGCTCCCTGGTGGTGCTGTTCAGATCGCTCCGTCCCGCGCCGCGGACGGACATCCGCCGATATGACGGTGGTGTTTTATTCGCAGACTCACACAAAAAAGGCAAGATGCAGTGATGCAATGACTGTCCCGTTGCCAGTTTGACAGCGGCCTTTCAGGCATTATTTTAAAATTATGCGTGCCCCCTTCCCTGGAAGCCGCGACGCCCGGCGTCCCCTCTTGCGACGCTGTTCCAACGCCTGCATTGACGAGGTAAGGCTCCCCTTTGTATATAGATGTCCGACAACTTATCTAATGCGGCATAATGTGCCTCGCTTTTATGAATTAAGCCGCTGCCGCGCAAGCGGGATAGCAAGCAATATATACAGGGCAGGACATGCCCGAATCTGCGCTCGTGGACATTGTGCAGGAGCTTCTGAGGCGCAAGCCGGCGAGGCTGTGTATGGAAGAAACGAAAATACCCCGCCTTCATGTGGGGATTGTCATGTACAGAGAGTAAGAGACGATCTCAAAACTCAGGATACACCATTTTAATTCATTGCTTTTATTAAAGAGTTCCCAATCCGTTGCACTCACTGGGAGCGATTCCCTGAGAAA
>CAZJPT010000172.1:0-4205 GCA_964547835.1 uncultured Desulfovibrio sp. | reverse complement strand
TTGTCATTGCCGACGCCCTGGCCAGGGGAGCAGACACTGTCATCACATGCGGCGCTGTACAGTCCAATCACTGCCGTCTGACCCTGGCGTGGGCGGTGAAGGAAGGGCTTGACTGTCATCTTGTTCTGGAGGAGCGCGTTCCCGACAGCTACAATCCCCAGGCTTCGGGCAACAACTTCCTTTTCCAGCTGCTGGGCGTCAAGAGCATTACCGTGGTCAAGGGCGGCAGCAACATGATGGCGGAAATGCAGAAATTGGCTGACAAGCTCGCGGCAGAAGGGAAAAAGCCCTATATCATCCCGGGCGGCGCCTCGAACGCCACAGGCGCTCTGGGCTATGTGCAATGCGCCCAGGAGCTCATGCAGCAGATGTTCGAGGCCGGACTGAACTTTGATCATTTCATTGTGCCCAGTGGCAGCGCAGGGACACACGCTGGTTTTCTTACGGGCATGCTCGGCTGCAACATGAACATTCCCATCACCGGCATCGGCGTCAATCGCAGGAAAGCCGTGCAGGAAGAGGCCGTGTACACCCTGGCACGGCAGACGGCTGAACTTTTGGGTGGCGGTTTCGACATTCCCAGGGAAAAGGTTGTGGCCTATGACGACTATGTCGGTCCTGGCTACTCCCTGCCTACGGACGGCATGGTGGAGGCCGTAAAGCTGCTTGCGCGTACGGAAAGCATCCTGCTTGACCCCGTGTACTCGGGGAAAGCCATGTCAGGCCTTATTGATCTCGTGCGTCAGGGCCATTTCAAGCAGGGTTCCAGACTGCTCTTCCTCCATACGGGCGGCTCGCCTGCGTTGTTTGCCTACCTGAACACCTTCCGCAAGGAAGATTGAACGCATTCTGCCTGAACAGGGGGCGCCCTTTTGCAGGTCGGCGCTCCCCGTGCTCTCAGCAGGCAAAGCTCCATTGTTGTCCATGCCGCCCCGCGGCCATGCCTGGGGCGGTCGCCTTATGCTCTCTTTCATGGGACTCCGTCGCAGCATATCCGGCACAGCTCTCACCGGGCGAAGAAAGGCCAGCGCGCCCCATGAATGCACGTGCCTGTTCCTTCCCAAATTTTCGAGAGGCTCAATGAGCAGAGTGAAATGCAGAACCTTCAGTGATCAAGCGCGCGAATATATCAAGCAGTGTCTGCTTGACGGCACGCTGCGTCCAGGGGATCCCATCAAGGAAGCCATGATAGCTGATGCTCTTGGGATCAGCCGTGGACCTGTACGCGATGCGCTCGTGCTGCTGCAGCAGGAGGGGCTGGTTATGGGTGAGCCGCAGAAATGCAAGTATATCCGGGCTATGACAGCAAGAGAAATTGAGGACAGCTACTTTTTGGGCGGCACACTGGAAGGTGTGTGCATCGTCCTTGCCCTGGCACGGACGAGCAGGGAGGATTTCGCTGTTTATGAAGGGATTCTCGAGCAGATGCGGCAACAGAGTCTGGCAGCTGCGGGGCTTTCCCAGATGAGCGATATTGATGAACAGTTTCACGCCGCGCTGATGCACAACTGTGAGAACGCGCTCATGAAGGATGTTGCCCGCAAGGCCTGTTCCCATATTTCCAAGTTTCTCTACTACAAGGCCTGGGATACGCTTTTTACACCTGAGGAGTTCTACACACGCCACCGCGTCATTTTCGACGCCGTGAAGACGAAGGACACGCTGCACATTGAGCGCACGTTGCGCGATCACTACCAGGAGTCTGGTCGCAGACTGGCCAAGGTAGTGCGCTGAGGCTGCGTGCACGGAGCTGTTCTGGTGTTTTTCCCTGCCATATGACGTAGAACCGGCCGGCGCGGGGAGGTTGTTTCCATCGCGTCGACCGGTCGTATGCGTCGTGCTGGCTGCAGAAAAATACGTCCCCAGGACGCGTTTTTTTGTCAGTAGTATTTCTTCATGAGCGCCTCAAGTTCATCTGCTGTTGCCTGGCGGGGGTTATTGTCCATCAGGCGTCCCGTGGCCGCAGCACGTTCGGCAATGCCGCGAATTTCATCGGGCCTGATGCCGTAGGCCTTGAGGCCGGGTTCAATGTTGAGATCCTCGAGCAGTCTTACAATGGCGCTTACGGACATGGCAGCCTGTTCGAAGATGTCCCTGCCATGTGTTTTGCAGCCGAAAAGACGGGCAATGCGTGCGTATTTTTCCGGGGAGCCTATGAAGTTGAAGGTCATGCCCATGGGTGCAAGCGCGGCTACGAGCAGGCCATGATGCACATGGTGATCGGCTGGTGCGGCCATGGCAAGAGCGTGGATTACGCCGTTTTGCGTGTTGGAAAAGCCCATGCCGGCCATGGCTGAAGCATACAGCATCTGGGCGCGAGCCTCTTTGTTGCTTCCCTTGGCGTAGGCCCTGCGGATACTGCCGGCAATCATTTCCATGGCTCTGAACGTCAGACACTCAGTAAAGGGCGTAGCCGACAGATTGACGTAGGATTCCATGGCATGCACAAAGGCGTCGAGTCCCGTGTAGGCCGTGTATGAGGGTGGCAGAGACAAGGTGAGGTCTGGATCAAGCAGGACGGTCCTGGCATAGATATAATCGCTGACAATGGCCTTCTTGGAGTTTGTGGCCGCATCCTCGAGCACGCTGATGCATGTCATCTCGCTGCCTGTGCCCGATGTTGTGGGAATGAGAATGGTGGGCATGCAGGGATTGGGCACCAGTTGCACACCGAAGTACTGTACCAGAGGGCCGCTGTTGGTACAATGAACGGCCACGGCCTTGGTGGAGTCCATGGTGCTGCCGCCACCGAGACCAATAAGAATGTCAGCCCCGAAATCCTTCAGCATCTTCCCACACGCGTCGATAGATTCTGGGGTGGGATCGAGCACGACGTCTGAAAAAACCTCGACGGGAATGCCGGCTTTCGTGAGCGCGTCAAGTACTGGCTGATGGACTTTCCTTGCGACAAGTCCCTTGTCGGTGATGAGCAGGGCCCTGCTGCCGTTGAGGCGGCGGACTTCGTCGCCGATTTCAGACAGGCAGCCATGTCCATGTACGATGCGGCCTATGGACTGAAACGTGAAGTTCATGGAAACCTCCATGTTGCAACATGAGCAACAACCGATTGCCAGAGGGAGAATCCCTCGGGATAACCGTTAACGTGCTCCACCAGATATCCATGCTTGCACAGTTGCCACGCAACCTGTCTTCCGGCCAGCTTTTCGGGCGATGCTGTGCCTTGAGTCAACGCGCCCCACGCCCTTCCCAAAGCGTGGCGCCACGAAGACGCATTATTCCAGAGCGGCGAGCTTCCGACTTCTCGCCCCCCTGACGTTTTGTCTACCATATACTGTTTATTTCGACCAGATGTGAAACAGGATTTTTCACAATGAGCCACAGACAGTCTCGGACAGTCTTTCTTCTTAAAATGCCTCTTTGTTCGTATCCGTTCAGGGAGTAGCTCAGCCCCAATTGGGTAGTTGCTTCCACTGCCTTTCGTCTCGGCTTTTTATAGCGAGAGGCTCCGGGGCTGCAGGAACCTCTTGACCGCTCCTTGCAACAGGTCAACAAAGGACCAGGAGTTCAGCTTGCAGGTCAGCAGAATTGAGCACACCCTTTCCGGCCAGAGCAGGCCGCGGACGTCAGTACTTCAGCAGGATACTTTGCGGCGTACCACCGCCGGGCGCAGCGGGCGTTCGGCCCGGTTATTCGCAGGCTCCACACCAGGGACGCGAAGGACGGTGCTGAGCGGGGGGAAATGTCTGTCAGGGGGGCGACACAAGAGTACCGGGATTGTTATCCCGATTTTTCAGCTGGCAAAGCAGACACTTCATCCGCATCGCCCAGGCCTGCCAATCTCCCCCTGGTCGGGCCCTTTTCAGACATTTGGGCGAGGCGTCCAGGCTCCTTGAGCAACCGGCCACCCCACTTTGCAATGTCCTGTTCGGGGGCCTCCGAGAGCTTTTGGGCTGCGCGGAGCAGACAGGCGAGGAAGCTCTGCCGGTTTTGCTGAATGTCTAGTAATTCAATCTGGATATGCCTGGCTTTACTTGAGAGACAAACCGTGGAAGGCATGGGGCCGATGTCAGGTCAGGATCCGGATGCGGGAAATCTGCACGTCCGGATCTGCGGGAGACCCGTATGGTGACATGCGCGCCTGGCCAGGTGTGCCCGGCATGGCACACGTTCTAACGGGTGAAAGTCCCGAGCGCAGGGGGTAGCACCAGGCGCATAGCTGAAGGCAAGGGTGTCCGTCGCGAGGC